>JBGTCJ010000069.1:0-10301 GCA_041748895.1 Pirellulaceae bacterium | reverse complement strand
CGTTTGTCGCTGCGCCGTCGGAGCGATTGACGTCGGCGCAGCGTCGACGATTGCTTGGCCCACAACTCGATCGGCTGCTGATTCAGGCCAGGCAACTCGGTGTTCCACTGGATGACTTGATAACCCAGCTCCGCGAGCGAAATGGTGAGCTCGACCCGAACCCTTCTCCGACGACGGTGAACACAAAATGAACCACCCCAACGCGGCGATCGAGGTTGACCACCTGAGTTGTACTTTCGGACGCGGCGAGGCGCTCGACGACATTGTCCTGACCGTCCCGCGGGGATGCCTCTTCGGTTTGGTGGGGCTCAACGGCTCGGGCAAAACGACTCTGATTCGACACATAATTGGTGGGCTACGTCCTCAGGTCGGCACGGTGCGGACGCTTGGCGAAGACCCGACCGCGGCGCCCGAGCGGTTGATGCAGCGGGTAGGCTACTTGGCGGAGGAGGACGCCTTGCCGCGATGGATGACGGTCGGTGAGCTGGTCGATTTCCTGCGGGCGCTCTACACGCACTGGGATGACACGCTGTGCGGCGAACTGATCGATGCGTTCGGCCTCGATCGGGGACAAAAGCTCGCCGATCTCTCGAAGGGAGGGCGTGCCCGTGCCGGTTTGTTGGCTGCGATCGCCCATCGTCCCGAGCTGTTGATTCTCGATGAGCCGAGCTACGGACTCGACCCGATCGCGCGGCAGGACATTCTTGAGGCGGTGGTTCGTGCTGCGGCCGACGAGGGACGAACGGTCTTGTTCTCGAGCCACTTGCTCGATGAGGTGGCGCGGGTTTGTGATCGGGTGGGCGTGATCCATCACGGTCGTTTGCTCGAAACCGTCGCCGTCGACGAATTGGGCAATCGGTACTGGGAAGTGGTTTGTACCGCAGCCGTTGACGAGTCCCCCCCACCCGCCATGGAAGGATGGTTCGGCTTTCAGAACCGTGGACGCGAGTGGTCCTTCGCCGTCGATCGATCGCTTCATCCCGACGAGGGCGCCGTTCGCCAGAGGATCGGCTACGCGTCGATCCGTGAGCTCCGTCCGATCACCCTCGAGAGATGGTTCGCCGCCCGCGTCTCCACCGTTCGCAGCCCCGGCAGTGACCACGATTCCGCAGCGACCACGCGCACCGGCGGGGACGGTCAACTTTTGGGGCCCGCGGGGGAGGTCGCGAGAAGATGAACGAAACGCTCGCTCTGGCTCAGTATGCGTGGACGAAACGTCGCCTGGTCACGACCGGGCTGATGGCCGGACTGGGTATCTCGCTGCTGATGGTGGTCGCGGGTTGGCTCTCCCTTCCCGTCGCCCGAGGCGAGCCCGCCCCGGCCACCTCATGGCAGGTCAATGCCCTCGCTTCGGTGAGCATCCTCACGATCGGATGCCTCATGTATTCGGTCATCCTGCTCGATTTCGGCCGTGATTCGAGTTTGTTGGATCGCCGCACGGGTTACGACGGGTGGTTGCTGCGACTCCCGATATCCGACTGGAAATTGACGGCGATTCCGATCGCCTTGTTGACGCTCTGGATTGCGCTGGTCTGGATGGCGTTCGTCTTTGCATTTCAGTTGCTCGCGGCGCATCGCCTGCCGATCGTCGCACAAACTTTAGCCCTATCGAGCTGCGCCATCTTCGTGCGTGCACTGGCTTGGATGCCGCAGAGCGGTTCGTGGCAACGACTGGCGGCTTTTGTGTGCTCGATCCCAATCTTGTACGGAGCGTCGGTCGGTTGCTTGATCGTGCATCAAGAGGCTTCGCAGTGGATGCCGCTGGCAACGGTGGCCAGCGGCGTGGCGTATGTCGCCGCCTCGCTGTACAGCTTTCGCTGCGTCAAGCTCGCACGCGTCTCGGCCTACCAGCAGTGCGTGGCTGCTCGACCGCTCGAAGCTCAACCGACAATCCCGACCCTTCCCGCGAGGATTCGTCACTGGTTCGTCCCGCGACCGACGTCGGTGGCCGGTGACGCGCTTCGATGGCACGAATACTCGAAGGCCTGGGCCAATCGATGGTGGTTGACCGGCACGATGCTGATGTTGACCCTGCTTGTTCTGTTGATTCTGCCACCCGGAGGCGCGGTGATTGGTAGCCTGATATTGCTCGTCTATGTCGGCTCAACGACAGCAAGCACCCTTTTGGATAGGCCGGTTTGGGGCTGTCGAAGTTCCTTACCAACCTACCTGGCCGCCGGTCCGATCAGCTCGCGTGCGCTGGCGTGGACCCGCTTGAGGGTCGTGGCGGAGACGTTTTTAAAATTTTTTGTCCTCATGTCGCTGCTGTTGTGCGTCAATTTGGTTTGGCAGCAGAACCGCGACATCGTGGGTCGTTGGTGGGCACAGTACCTTTCTCCCGACTACCGCTTCGCACCGCTACGAATAGCGGCGACGATTTGGTTTGCGGTGCCGATCGCGGGCCTGGGGATCGCGCTTCGATCCGCCACGGCGAACCTTTACGGACGGATGGCGTTCATGCTGGCCGTCCAGTTGTCGATCGTGATCGCTTGGATCGCTTGTCTGTCAGTCTTCCTGGCGTGGTTTTTCGAACAATCGCAGTGGGAAGAAGTCGAACGATCGGTGAGAAATTGGCTGACCTGGATTCCGACGCTGTTGGCCATTGGCCTGCTCATCAAATCCGCATCGGTGGTGCTCGCGATTGCGATGGCGCGGCGAAAGGTTGTGCCCGAGCGCTCGATGGTGGCGAAGATCGTCGCGCTGTGGGGTTTGGCCGTGGTGTCGATCGGGACGACGTTTTGGCAACTGTGGCCGGGAGAAGAAGTGGGCTACGCCGTTTGGTTGATGGGAACCGCGGTGGCGCTCCCCTTGGCAAGTCTCTTCGCGGCGCCCGTCGCCGTGGACGCCAATCGCCATCGGCGGGTACCGATTGCGAGATTGCGTCGGGCACTCCCAAAGCGTCGACTTCCGACGTAGCCGCGGACCTTCATTCAACCGCTAGAGCGTCTCGGACTCTTTCGGGTGCTCGCTTCCGACAGGTTCAAGCTCAAAAATCCGATCAAGCCGAGTGTTGTGAAAGACTTCTTGCAACGGAGGGGAAAGGTTGCAGAGCACCAGGCGAGTTCCGCGCTCGCGCGCCAGCCGGAGGGTCGTGATCAGTTGATTGAGGGTTTCACTACTGAGTGATTCCGTTTCGCGAAGATCGACCTTGAGCGTGGGCTGAGGCTGTGAGCGAAGCAATCGTCGCAACTCACTGCCCGCTTGACGTGCGACTTCGTAATGACCGATCCGGTCACATCGAACGTAAAGAGTCTCCTCATCATCGCTCGTGCAGACGGACATCGCAGGAGACGGGTCGACGGACGACTCAGGCTGCGCGTTTCGCTCTCGGGACGAAGCGTTCGACGAATCGAACCTTCGGAAACGCAGCAGCGAGGAGCCGAGCAAGCGCATCTTCTTGCCATCAACCAAGGGGGGGGAGAATCCGTGGTTTCCATCCCTGGAAGCGAGTCCAATCCAGATCTCGTACCAGCCGATACGTTCCTCCCCACCGGCCGCTGGCGATTCCGCAATTCTCATGAATCGCGAACCGCTTCTTCACGTTAGCCAGATCGTGAGGGGTAGACAATCGACGGATCGGAAAGCTTTTCAAGAGGGCGCGAGATCACCCCTTGACTAGCGATTAGGGCTGAGCGTCGACGGTTGAGCGTCTCGAGTCACGGAGGATAGGAGCAGCCAGTTCTCACCATAGAACTCGGTAAAGGTTCCCGTCACGGCCCAGTAGATATCGGTGGAGTCTTGGGAGATCGACTCGGCGACGCGTTGCAGCGAGAGATTTTCCAGAACTCGGTACCGACGCCAAAGCGCTGCGTTCTCGGTACCGCTCGCGCGGATTGCAGAACCGTTTGCGATCTCGTCCGAAGGCGATTGGAACTCGAAGATCCATCGCCTGCCGATCCGCGAGAACCGCCCCCCGATGTTCCCCAGCTTCGATCCCTCACGCAGACGCGCCTGGTCACTACTGGCTTCAAAATCTTCTCCGTCGCTCAGGTCGTCCTCACGGAAACCTTCGGCCGCACGCGTCGCGGCCTGCCCACCTCGGTCGACGTGTGTAGGGAGAAATGCCATCGCAACTGCGAAAACCAGGATCAACCAACGAGAGCCGCAACCATAACGCATCGGATCACGTGACCAAATCAGAACCAGGGGAAGCAACAACATCGAACGCCTCGCGTTTGGAATGTCGGCGTCGCGGTGGCGTGCGACGCGGCGTCTGGGTTCCATCCGCTGTGATTCGTTTCCTCGGTCCTTCGGAAACAGATACGACTGCTGATTTCGGTCTGGATGAGCTACGTCTGGCGTGGCATCGCGACCGCGTGCAGGCTGAATACAACGCCGATGGTGACCATCGCGAGTCCCAACCAACGAGGAGGCTCGACCTTCTTTTTGGGACTCGGGTGGACCTGCATCAGGAAAGAGGTCAATCCCTGATTCTGGGCCGCAATGGGCGCCTGTTTCGTCACCCGAGCCAGCGTGCGGGTCGTCGGTTCGTTGAGCACGAACGACTGGACCATGCGGAACTGAATCCCCAACAGGATGAACAGGACACCAAACATGAAGTATCGATTGCGGGTGAATTGCATCGGTTCTTCTGTGCCTTGGCGGCGCTCAGTAAGCGGTGACCCCAACCGGCCGGGGCTGCAACGCGCGCTACCAGCGACGCCTAGAAAGGGAGTGGGTGAGGCAGGGACGGGCTCGCTCGGCCGGCACGAGACGCCGGCTCAAAGTTCGTTATCGGTCCCGGATCGCGACCCGCGTGACCTTGGATCATCGATGAGTGAATGCAGCAAAAGTGCCAATCGTAGTGACGAGGCACCGCGACCAGAAAAGCTCTCTTTCCCCGATTTTGTAAATTTTGCTAAAGTCCTACCGACCCAAGAAGTCGCAATCCTTGCGGCTGTTTTTCGCAGTTGGCCAGGGAGGAGCCAGACATGTTGCTCGATCGCATCGACATCGAATCTCACGGACCGATTCAGGAGATCCATCTCGGGCCGTTTTCACCGGCCCTGAACATCCTGTCGGCGCCATCGGGAACCGGCAAAACGGCGCTGGTACGTTTTCTTCGTGATTCACTGGCTGGTGCGAGTCCCGCCTTCAATGGAATGGCCCAATCGGCGGGCCGCGTCGTGTGGGCCGCCGCCGACGGATTGTTCCATTGCCACCGTCAACCCGACGGCACCCGCCACGGACGTCGGCACGTCGACTTCGAGCGCCGCCTCGAAGCGGGCGAAAATGCCCGTCGTTGGGCGCGCGAATCGATCGTCGTTGACCTTCCGGCGGCCATTGTCGATGGCATCGTGACCGACACCACCATCACATCGGTTGAGCGGGTCATCGCAGCGGCGGTCGACGCGGGACTCGACCGACTCACGACCGATCACGATCGTGAGCAACCAGCAGAAATCGCCGCATACCTCTCGGACGGGTCCACCGAGGAGCAACTGCGAAATCGACGTGCCGAATTGGCACTGGAACTCAGCGCAATCGACGCTCGAAAGGTACGCGCCGAGCAGGCCAAGTCAGCCGCCAAACAGCGCCGGCGCGAGCGAGAGGCCATGGATGCCATTCACGAAGACCTTCATCGGCTTCGCCGACAGGAAGTCGAACTCCGCACCAAGATCGGAGAACTCGATGCGGCACTTCGACGCTGCATCGACCAAGATGATCGCACCGAACACCGCTGGGCCATCGGGAGAGCCCAACAGGAACGACTCCAACGAGTCGACGAACAAATCGATCGGCTGCGTCGATTGCACCGGGAAATCCGCACGCTCCGAACCGCCTGGTTCGGGCAACCATCTTCCGGCGATGCTGGCGACGCCGCATTGTTCGATCCACCGCTGCGGACACTCGGTCCTTACGAATCGAAGTTCCCTCACCGCGACAGCGATTTGCCGCTGGAGCGCCCCTTCGACGCCGGCCTGATTGACCCGCCGACGGTTGAGGCGAAGCTCGAGTCTGTTTGCCGACTCGTCGAAACTCTGTTGGGCCGCTGCGAAGCGTCTCTCGCATCGATTCACACGATCGAGAATCGAGCGAGCGTGGCTAACGTCAATGGCAGGTCCGAGAGCGATCAAACCGGTTCGATCGGCGACGTCGCTCCGCTTGACGGCGGGTCCCCCGATCGCGCACGGCTTCGCCATCGCGAGTTCGACCGCGAACACCGTGAGCGGTTGTTGGCGGCCGAAGCCGCGTTGTTTGGCCTGAGCGAGGATCACTACGAGGCGCTAGCGGCGACCCTGCAGGGGATCGCACAGCGACTCCACTCGCTACGTCTTCGGCATCACGATCGTACCCGCACTAGCCACTGGGCGATCGAGCCCGATGACGGCTTGGCTTGGACACCCCAATCGCCTGGCCTCGCGACGCCCGCACAGTGCGAGGCATTGTCGCGATGCGAACAGGAGCTTGTCGACACGCTTCGCCGCTGGGTTGTCCGTCGTGAAGTTCTCTTGCGACGAATCGCCGAGACCCAGAACATTCCGTTCTCCCAATTGACCAGTGCGATGGGCGAATGGTCCGACAAGCATGAAAAGGTTGTTTACGACTGGCTGATCAGCGAAGCCACACCACCCCACAGCAACGACGTCGGGAACCGTGAATCGCAGCAACAACGCTTGCGTGAGGAGCGAGGGGAACTCGTGACCGACCTCGAAAGGACGCTCTCGCGAATCAGTGATCGGACTCGCGAGATCGATTCCTTGAAGCAACAGCTTCGCTACCTTCCCGTGATCCATCGCGTTGAACACGATGCCCTGTGGAGGGTTCAGGTCGAGGCCGAGTATCGCCGGCTCGGCGAACAATTGGCCACGACACAAATCGACGCGGCTTTGCTGCGTCGCCGGGAAGCTACTTTGCGTCGCTCGCAGACCTGCGACTCCGCCCAGGTTCGTTCGGGAGCCCAGCGGTCGGCGCTCGCGATGGCGGCGAGCGTCTACCTGCGGCAACTGACCGGCGGTCAGTTCAACGACCTTTCGTGGGAGAGTCGTTTTGCGGATCGCCACGCCTACGACCGTGCGACCGATCAGCCGTCGAGCCCTCGTGCTCGTGCGGTGACCATCGATGGGTTACCGGAACACGGTCACTCAGTCGCCGTCCGCTGCCTCGCCGCGTTGGCGGTGCGGATGGCCGCGGCCGACGAGCTGACGCGACGTGGCCGACCGCTTCCTCTGATATTCGAGACGCCATCGCTGTCGACGTCTCGAGACACGGCGACTCATCCCGGGCTGCACCCATTCGCGCCGACGTTGATCGCCGTGTTGGCCGAATCGGTCCGTCGGGGGCGGCAGATCCTCGTACTGACCGACGATCTGCAGTTCTGCGATCTCGCGAAACGTCGCGGCGGCGCGATTCACTCGCTGGCCAAGCCAGCGGTTTGGCGTCAGTCGCAACCCGCGTTGGCATCGGTATTGGACATCAACCGTGACCTCGACGTCGCCTGGCGGGAATCCTCAACCGGTGAGGAAAGCGGCTGGCCGGAACTCGATCGACAGGCGTCCAAGACCACCACACCCTACTTTGATCGACAGGATGTGGGTGTCCACCGGTCGAGTCAGAGCCTAGGTACCAACCAATCAGCGGGCCGTGCGGAGGCGGCCGTCCGCCCTTTTTTCCTTGCCGGGGATAGCCCGGTCGAACACGGTCCCTCTATCGATGCGATCGCCGCGGCACACCTTCGGGCGATCGGGATCGTAACCATCGAACAACTGATCGACGAAAGCCCCAAAGGCCTCGCACAGAGGCTGGGGGTCGGCGATATCGATGCCGCGACGCTTCGCCGCTGGCAGCACGAATGCCGCTTGATGTGTGGTGTCCGCCGGCTCCGTGGTTTCGACGCGAAAGTTCTCGTCGGATGTGGAATCACGCACCCGCGAGAACTCGAGGCAATCGATTCGAAGACGCTCGCCAAACGCGTGGAGTCTTTCTTGGCGAGCGATCGCGGAGGCAAAATCCTCCGAACAGGAACCTCACGCGAGATCGCCCGGCTCACGCGATGGATCGCCGATGCTAGAGGCGATGACGCGTCCTCTGCTGTGGTGGCAGCCTCGGTATGGGGCCGTCAGGATCGGGCTCTCCCTCGTAAAGTCGATCCCACGGCGGCGGCCAATGCCAAGCTCGACCGATCCCACAAGTATCACCTTCATCACGACAGCCCGGTCGCCGAAGCGCCCTCGATCGGACCTCGCATGGCCGAGCGACTCGGCGCGATCGGTGTCATCACTGTGGCCGATCTACTGAGCCGTTCGCCGAAAGCGATCGCCGCCGACCTGAAGCTTCGACGCATCGACGCCGGCACCGTACGCAAATGGCAACAACAGGCTAAGCTCGTTTGTCAGATTCCTCACCTTCGAGGCCACGACGCGCAATTGCTCGTTGCGGCGGGGATTCACGAAGCGAACCGAGTGGCCCAATGCGACCCGCAATGGTTACTTGATCAGATACTGCCAATCAGCCATAGTCGCGAGGGGAAAGCGATTCTCCGCGGAGGCTCAGAGCCGGATTTGGCGGAAATTCGTCAATGGATCGCCCAAGCTCGAAATCACCGAGAGTTGTTGGCCGCCTGATACGATGAGAAGCGTCGTTCGAAAATTGAGAAGGCTGGCGAGGATTTGTCTCGGCACCGATATCGCGATCAAGCCAGATGTCACCCGGACGAAAACACGGTTCGGATCGACCTACGGAGGTTGGGATGTCGTCATCGACGACCTTGACCGCAACAGCATCGTGTACTCTTTCGGCGTCGGGGAAGACGCCACTTTCGATACGGCACTGATCGACCGATTCGGTCTCATCATCCATGCCTTTGACCCCACGCCCAAATCGATCCAGTGGGTGAAGAAACAGGGGTTCTCCGACCATTTTGTGATGCACGAGTACGGATTGGCCGCGCGTGACGGTACGATTTCATTTCATCCGCCCGAAAATCCGGACCATGTCTCGCACACATTGCTCGAGCGTCCGGAGACCTGTGACCGGGCAATCACGGTGCCCGTCAAACGATTGAGCACCATTTTGGGGGACCTGGGCCATGATCGGATCGACGTCCTGAAGATGGACATCGAGGGGGCCGAATACGAGGTCGTTGACGACCTGCGGGAATCGGAAATCCGGCCTCGCCAAATTCTGGTCGAATTCCACCATCGGTTTCCCAATGTGGGAACCCAGCAAACACTCGATGCGGTCGCGACGCTGAGGGCGATGGGCTACGGGCTGTTTTCCGTTTCAACCAGCGGCGAAGAATTCGGCTTTATCCTAACGGGATCTTGACCGCGGCTGGTCAAGGCGAGGCAGTGACCCCCAGAGCGGCTGATGGGATTCGAACCCACGACAACAACGTTGGCAACGTTGTGCTCTACCAACTGAGCTACAGCCGCGATGAGGCAGAGTTTAGCCTCCCGGCGAAACATCCCGCAAGGCCCGTCCTCCGCGGCGATAAGGCAGCTCAGCGCCCGCGGCAACGCGGCGACTTGATCTGGACGAGCGGTCGCGGATTCGGTTAACGTCCCCTTGCCAGTGGCTTTCAAACACCCCCTCTTCATCACCCGCCGTTTTGATGAGCCCCATGAGTTGCACAAGGATCCGCACAAGCTCGCGTGGAATCGCATCGGCGAGAATCGTCGTCCCCTGCGCGACCTTGATTCTCGGCCAGATCGTCGCGATGTCCACTGCGTCGGTGCTTGCCAGTGACCTCGGCGAAGTGGTCCCGAACCGTCTCTCGTTTCGAGTCGAGACGGAGCTTTTCGAGGGGACGACGCCGGAGCCACAATCGCACCATCTGATCCTGTTCGATGGCGGCGTGGCCTACGACATCCCGCTGCTAAGAGGCTCAACCACGTCGGTCATCGATCCCGAGCGTCAACGCGTGATCCTGCTGCATCGAACGACGCGAGTGAAAACGTCGATCGCGACGGACACGCTGGTCCAAATGACGGCTCAACTACGCGCGGCTGTTGTCCAGGCGGAAGCGGGGCGAACACTGGGACTCGAAGCCAAAGTGCAGCGGCAGGCCTCCGCGGGAGAGGTCACGATGGAATTTGGGGACAGCAAGTACACGATCACGACGCAGCCGGCGAGCAACGCCCAGATCGCCGCCGAGTTCGCATCGTTTACCTCATGGGCGTGTCGTCTGAACATCGCCCGACACGTCGGTGCACCACCCTTTGCCCGCATGACACTAGCCGATTATCTCGCCGCCGAATCGGCCCTCCCTCGGCAAATCAAGCTCGACGTGCGGCGCGGTTTCAAGACCCGCACTTTTCGCTCGGAGCACCTGGTGGTCAACCGGCTGAGTGATTTGGACC
>JBGTCJ010000068.1:0-7119 GCA_041748895.1 Pirellulaceae bacterium | reverse complement strand
GGAGCACTTCTCTGTATCTAGGAGGAAATGCGTCACCGCTGGTCGGTGGATTTGGGGTCTCGGGCGACGGAGTCGATCAGGATGATGTGGTCACCAGTGCTGGCCAGTCAGGATACGCGCCACCGCAATCGATCCGAGTCGATCAGTACACGGTGGGTCGCGTGCGGCTGCCGTTTCAGAAGTTCAATCGCAATCCCGCTGGCAGGTAGCAACGGATAACGCGGGTAGGGAGTAGTGATCAAGCGACGGGAACTCGCCGTGGCGGATGGCCGGAATTGTCTGACGGCGGGCGGTGTTTCTCGCCGCGACGCGGTGTATAATTGGCGACTCCCGCCGTCACCCCCTCCTGCTCAGATGCTCCCATGCCTTCGCATTGGTCGACGAATTCGCGATCGAATCGATGTACCATCCAGTGGCTCACGCTGGTGGCGATCTTGGGCTTGGCCAACGGTTGCCGCGAACCGACGGTGACGGCCAAGGCAGAGCCCAAACCGCTCGCCGAACTCGGTGCCCAAACGATCTTGCTAGAGGAACTGCCTTGGCCGACGATCGTTCGCGTGCAGGGGGCACTGCAGGCCGATGAGGTGGCGGCGATCGGAACCAAGGTTGCCGGTAAAGTCGCAGCCGTTCATGTTGATCTTGGTGACTACGTCGAGTTGGGCGAGCCGCTGGTGACGCTCGAGACGCATGAGTTCCGCTTGGCCGTTGAGCAAGCGCAAGCCCAATTGGCGCAGGCACGTTCGGCCATCGGTTTGAAGCCGAATGATTCGGTTCTAGCGGTCGATCCAGAAAATTCGCCGGCCGTTCGGCAGGAACGAGCCCTCTGGGAAGAGGCGAAGTCGAGCCTGCAGCGCGCGTCGTTGCTGCTGCAACAGAACGCGATCGCAATGGGTGAGTACGATTTGTCTGAGGTCGCCGAGCGTGTGGCTGAGGCACGTTACGCCGCGTCGCTCAATGCCGTTGCTGAGAAGATTGCTCTGATCGCTGTTCGTCAGGCGGAACTGGATCTCGCCCGTCAGCGGCAGGACGATTCCGAGATCCTTGCGCCGTTTGACGGCTACATTCAGACCCGCCATGTCGCCCCTGGGAGCTATGTCAACATCGGGTCGCCAATCGTCTCGCTCGTGCGGATCGACCCACTCTGGTTTCGCGGGACCTTGCCCGAGCGGTACGCGTCACGCCTCGAAATCGGGCAGGACCTGCAGTTGCGAGTCGAATCCGTACCCGACCCGATCGCTCTGACAGTCACTCGAATCAGTCCGTCGCTCGAATTGACAACCCGATCGCTCCTGTTCGAAGCCCAGATTGACAACAGCAAGCGACGGTTTCGCGGTGGTTTATTCGCGCAGGCCGAGGTGGTGCTTGATCCAACCGCACACTCTCTCGTCGTACCAGCCTCCTCAGTCACTCAGTTCGCGGGAACCGAGAAGGTGTGGAAGGTCAGCGACGGCATTTCCGGTCAGCAGGAGATCATTACCGGTGTGCGACGTGGAGACTGGGTCGAGGTACTGCAGGGCCTATCAGTTGGTGACAGCATCCTGGCTGACGCTAGTCGAGGGCAAATCGCCAAGATCATTTCTACTACCGCCAAACCCGACGGATCGGCTTCGGTTCTGACCGTCGTTCCCGTGGTCGGCCCCTAAGCTTTGCCGCTTCCGCCGGGCAGGTTCTCTTTTTGGGACAGACATGACTTGCTTGTTATTGATCACTGAGAAGCTCACCCGCAAGACCTTGTGGGTTGCTGCGATAGCCCTTTCGATCGCCTCGCGGGCGGCGGCCGATGACCCGGTGACGATGTCGCACGGCCCGATGCTAGGACGACCCGCAGCCACATCGATGGCGGTTTGGGCGCGGACTTCCGCGCCTTCCACTTTCGAGGTTCGTTACGGCACCGATGAGAAGCGTCTCACGCGATCGGCGGTGTCTCGCGAAACGTCACTCGATGACGACTGCACCGGATCCGTGACGCTGACGGATCTCACACCCGCAACGCACTACCACTACGAAATTCATGTTGGCGGTTTGCCTCAGGGCCAACGCGGGTCGTTTCGCACACTCCCCGACGCAGCAACGTCTATCGATCCAGCGCACAACCCGAAGGGTCTTTTCAACTTTCGATTTGAGATCGGTTCCTGCGCGAATCAAAATCCGGTCCACGGGATTGGCCACTCGTTGCCGCTGTACGAAACCATGAACCGCGATCTCATCGACCGTGTCGATTTTGCGATCATGAACGGCGATTGGCTGTATGAGGAACTTAGAGATACACCCCCCGAGGTTTGGCTAACGCAAAATCGCGTTTCCCTCGAGGACGCGCCTCGCCAAGTCCAGCAGATGCCGACGATCGTCGGGGTTTGGGAGAATTATCGCCTCTACCTTTCGCGCGGGATCCCGATGGCGCGCTGGCATCGCCATGTCCCGAGCCTCTTTACCTTCGATGACCACGAACTGGTCAACGACATTTGGGGTGCCGGTTCGGCGGGGCATCGCCATCGCCGAAGCGTTTTTCGCGACATCGGTACCGAAGCATGGTACGACTACCTCGGCTGGGCAAACCCGGTAGCCTTTGACCATCCGATCCACTTCGGCGAGGCCACCTTTGTCGCCGGCAGCAATCTTCTGAAGGACCCCAAAGCGGACTTCACCCAATTGAAGCTGAAGGAGATGGCCAACCTCCATGTTCACTGGGGGACGCCGACAGCGGGCGTCAACGAAATTTCGCTCGATGACGATAGCGGAGATCCCAATTCGAAAGTCTACGACGTCGTCGAAGTCATCGATGGCAAGACCCTCAAATTGAGTCACCCCGCGGTTTCATCAGGTAAGTCCACCTACTCCATCGGACGACGAAGCTATGGCAAGTTTCGCGTTTCGAACTGCGACATTTTTCTGCTTGATACGCGAAGCCATCGCGAAATGCACGATACCTCCAAGCCAGATCAGCCCGGCTTGACGATGCTCGGGAGTCATCAACGCCAGTGGCTGATCGAATCGATGAGGGAAAGTGACGCGGACTTCTTTTTTGTCGTCTCCAGCGTCCCAATGATGATTCCTCACAGTGGCGCAGGAGGATTCGAGTTTGACGAGGGCAATAAAGAGGAGGCTTGGGTCGCTTTTCTCGACGAGCGAGAGAAGCTGATCGACTTTTGGGATTCCCTCGGCAAACCGGTGATGGTGATGACCGGCGACTTGCATAACAGTTTTGCGATTCAGATCACCGATCGGGTTTGGGAGTTCTGCTGCGGACCTCACAATTCCGTCAACCACGTGCCAAAACTTGATGAAGCCGACCGTCCCGCGACGGGACTCTTCCAATCCGGTCCGCGTCGTTGTGATATCCGTTGGAGCAGCTACATCCTGCCCGACCTTGAGCGTTTGCAGCGATGCTACCCCTATTACTGCGTCGTCCAAGTGAACAATGTGTTCAACATGCCTCAGCAGCTTGGCGACACGCGCTGGGTCGCTTACCCACAACCGCAGGTGATCTTGCAATACTTCGAGGGTCGTACCGGAAACCTCGCGTACTCCGAGACGCTGACGGTCAAGCGTCCCACCGAACCATCGCCCTGAGTACGGGTCACATCGACCTGAGTGTTGGCAGAGATCGACGCTCGGTGTCCGTCTCCTCGAACGCCATATCCTCGATTTCCTGATCGCAAGCGTCTCGTCTGAGCAGCAGGTAACCCGCGCCGACCAATCCCCAAACGGCAGCTAACTGGATCGCGGGGACCAGATTGGCCAGTACGATGCGAATCACCAGTGGCAATTCGCCTCCGCCGGATCCCACAGCGAATGCAGACGACGCGACAGCCGAGGCTCCACGAGCGACAATCGTCGCCAGGATCGATACGACGGCGATCAATAACCATCCGACTGTCAGGTACAGTGCCAGATGGATTGGACGGCGGTAGACGTACTCGAAACCGCGAGACAAGGCATCGAACGCGTCACACCGCTTTTCAACGGCGATTGCAGTCCAAGCCAAGGGAATAGCGGCAATCGATCCCGCTGCTACCAATCCAGCGACGATCGCAATGGGCACCAGAAACAACCCCCCGACTTCGGCTATCGCCCGACCGGCGGCGGGGATTCTGGAAAGTAACCCCAGCAGAACCATAGGAATCGAAATGCCAAGAATGCAGGCAGCCGGCAACAATCCCGCAGTCGAAAGGGCAATCGCGCGACACCCAACGAACCGTGCATCCGCACCGATTCTCTGTTGGTCGCGACCAATCGCGTAACAAGCGCCGGAACGAGCCAACATCGCCGCAGGAATGGCCCACAACCAACCGGCGAGGGCGAAGCGAAGCATTTCCTCGATACCAGCCGCCGTCAACCACGTGGTGGCCGTGTCGATTGCGAGCCGTGGTGAAATCCAGTTCGCAAAAACACTCGTTGGCTGCAGATCCAGGGCCACCGTGCCACGAGCGACAAGCGACGAGACCACGACGGCTAGCCACGACAGGGAAATCCAAATCGGAGATCCTGCGACGCGAAGCGCGTCGATGAGAATCAGGATAGGAAACGCGTCACGCCAGCGTCGAATTCGCTGCAGCAGGCTTGTTTCGAGATTGGGTTCGGCCGATGACTCGCTCATGCGAAAGATCGTAACGGCTCGTCGCCGCGTCGGAAACCAATCGACAGGGTTAACCGCCGCGCCACGTCCGAGATTCGCTTTGAGGCCGCATTCGCTGCCGATTACCAGCGATGCTGAGGGCGGTCGAAGACCTCGCGGAGAAGGATCGCTTGGCGAAGCCCGCCAGGGCTCCTGAGTAACTTCACCAAGTCACCAGGGCTCGGCTGCTCAACGTCTCGGCGAGTGTGTGGCAAAACCGGTGTGCTCGCCGCAGCAACGTCGGGTCGTAGTCCATCCAATCGAACGTTGGCAGTGCCTTCCATTGGGTGGGTAGAGAGCGACCGTTCGCCCGGAGCCGCGAGCGAATGCGGCGTCAAATCCTGGACCAGCGTGGCGACGGGCAACTCGTCGTCTTCGATCACCTCCTCCCTGACAACCCTCTCCGATCTCGCATCGGTGTACTGCGGAGGTGACGAGGGCCTGGCCGGTGGTGGCTTCTTTTCCTGTTTGGCCCGTCGTCGCTCGGCGGCGCGGCGGAGAAACTCTTCGAGGTCATTGCTCATGGGTGGACTCTGCTACGTTCGTATGAAAACGGACCTCCCTAGCTTATCACAATCGCTTGACTTGCCCCAACGATTCCATGAGCTACGTTTCACCGTGAAAGACGGCCCGCTTTCGATCGCCGTACGAACGCCTGAGCGCCATAGACGTGTCCGAACCGTTGGATTTATCGATGCACAAGTTAATTTCGAACCCGGAGCACTCGAGCACCCCTGCGACTCAGCCGTATCGGGTCGGTTGGAGGATTCGTCTGATGCTGGTGGCGCTCTGGCTTTTGGCCAGCGGTGGTTGTGGGTTGCAGGGGTCGTCAAAGGTCGCCAACGTTTCGCAGTCGGGCTTTGACGCCACGGTGTCGGGCACCGATTTGGTGTTGGTCAAATTCGGGGCATCCTGGTGTGGCCCGTGCGTTCGTGTTGACCAAGAACTCGTCAAGGTCGCGGGCACATTTGCAGGACGCGCCGAATTTGTCAAAGTCGACATCGACAGCAATCGCGAACTTGCCACCCGCTACAAGGTTCGCGGAATTCCCCACATGGTCCTGTTCCAGAACGGCCGACCGGTCGACCAGCGTGTCGGCTTTCAATCAGCCGCCCAAATCGAATCCTGGCTTCGACAGAGCGGCGCCGCCACGCCAACGGCCGAATCGATCCAGCAGAACCCGTTTGTCTCGGGCGTCTAAACTCGCAACGGCGATCGACCCAGATCATCCTTTCTTACGCTTCGAGGCATGGCGCTTCATGAAGGCGAGCCCGTCGGTGGCGAGTGTGATCTCATCCTTGTACATCCGTCGCCAAATTTTGGTCGCCGCCGCAATCTCGGGTAACGACAAACCGAAGGCTTCGATCACTAGCCATCCTTCGTAGCCAACTTCCGCGATCGCATCAAACGTGCGATTCCATCTCACCCCCCCCTCGCCAGGCGTGCTTCGATCATTCTCGCTGATGTGGATGTGCAGCAGTTTGTCGCCACCGGCACGCAGCGACTTTCGAATGCTCTTCTCCTCGATATTTGAGTGGAACGTGTCGTACATCATTCCGCACGAGGGATGATCGACCTCGCGAACGAACTCGGCGGTATCAGCGGCGCAGTTCAGAAAATAGCATTCAAAGCGATTGAGCCATTCAACGCCGAGCTTGACACCAACCTGCCCCGCGTGCTCAGCGACCGCGTGCATGCTCTCGACTCCCCACTGCCATTCGTCACGGGTCCGGCCCTGACCGGAGAAGCATCCGATGGCCGAATGGAACGGACCCACCAATGTCTCGACACCAGCGGCAGCGCAAACGTCGAGGGTCCGTTTGCTCAGTTCGATCCCCTTTTGACGAATAGTCGGGTCGGGTGAAATCGGGTTGTCGGTCTCGTTGCGAATGGTGACCGCCGTACGTCCCAATCCGAGGTCGTCCAATCGCCGCCCGATCGCCGCGTAGTCAAGATCGAGATTGAAAATCGGTAGCTCGACGCCGTCGAAACCGATCGCCTTGAGTTGTTCGATCACGGGGAAAAGCGAATCACTGACCTCGCCCGACCAAAGCAAAAGGTTCATGCCGTATTTCATGGCGGCTTATCTCACGGTTAACGTTGGAGGAAGGGATGAGTATCATTTCGGCCGCTCGAGCAGCAGATCGCATCGCTGAGCGACTGTCCGCCTTGCTTGGGGCAACCAACCCCGTAGCGACTGTTGACAATGGTGACCGTCCAGTGGTGGGAGCGATACCCGCTGCATGACCTGGCCCAGCCGATGCAGGAGTTTGTCGTCATCGAGGTAGTCGTACAAGAAGCGGAGCTCACAAAACTTCGAAATCCAGTGCTCCAATTGGTCCGTCGGGACACGAGCTACTCGATTGACAACGCCCTGAACCCACGCGCCTGAAACCGATTCGATCGCCCGGTAGTATTGCAGACCCAACGTCGGGTCCCGCTGCAGAAGCGTCGCATCGATCAAGACTTCGACGACCACGTGTCCGAGAAAACTCGGTCGGAAG
>JBGTCJ010000067.1:0-2185 GCA_041748895.1 Pirellulaceae bacterium | reverse complement strand
CCCGTCAGGCGATGTGGCACATTCTGCAGTAAATCGCTTAGGTCAACGCTGTCAAATCTCGAGCCGCCGAGGTCAATGGCCCAACCACCGTCGCTCAATCGCCAGCGGAGTGTACCGGTGAACAGAGCGTCTGGACCGAGTTGTCGGAGCGCCGGTAGGTAGTCGGCAAGTGCGGAGCAGGGCAAAGAAAGATCACCGGTGTGGAGTGTCCACTGGGTCGTCGGAAGATCACCGCCGCGATCGCGGGTGACCGTGACATGAATCGGGGCGTCATCACGGCGGGCTGCCGGGACACACTGGATCACCGCTTCGACTCTCGCGTCGTCAGGCCGGAGCCAGGCGTCGACGTCACGAAGTGTCGCCGGTCCGCTTCGGCTGTGGATCGTCAGATCGTCGGCAGCGAAGCGCACGGGAGTGAGGGTCAGGTCGGGCTGGCAGAGAAAGCGTTCGTGTACCACGCGCCAAACCAGTGGCAGTCGTGAGGACTGCAATTCGGGCTGCGAAAGGCGAATCGCGGACTTCTGATCGGTGCGCACCCAGGTTGCAACACGCACCCGAGCAACCTCATCGAGCGTCTCGGGATCGCAGAGCCGCAAACCCGTCAGTCGGATTGTTGCGGGGGCCGGGAACTCGACCGCGTCGATGGAGACAGTCAGGCCGATGCGAGTCGACAAGGCCGTCTCGATCGCCACGCGCCGGTAATGGGCGTACCATGGCGTGTAGCTGGTCAGCACAACCAAAAAAGTCAACGCCGTCGGCAACGCGCAGCCAAAAACGAACATCATGCGAGCGACGGCTCGTCGAGTTCGTTCGTGCATCCTTGCCGCTCCGTTCTCGTTTTTACGGGAGATCGCCGCGGAAACCGCGTCGTCGCCTACAGGAGGATCAGACGTTTCGCGCCAACGTTTGGAACAGGTCGTACCTTGCCCTCATTTCGGCAACACTGTCACCCCCAAATTTGTCGACCAGGGCTGCCGCGATCTCAAAAGCGACGACGGCTTCAACGATCACGCTCGCGGCGGGGACGGCACAAACGTCACTCCGCTCGTACTGAGCTCGCTGGGGCTGTTTCGTTTGCCAATTGATCGAATCGAGTGGCTTTCGCAGTGTCGCGATCGGCTTTTTGGCGGCGCGAACGATGAGCGGTTGCCCATTGGTCATTCCCGCCTCCAAGCCGCCGGCATGATTGGTTGGGCGACGGTAGCCGAGCGTCGGTCCGTCGGCGGTGGTCGGGTCGTACTCGATCGGATCATGAACTTGGCTGCCGAGCAACCTTGCGGCTTGAAACCCCATTCCGATCTCGACACCCTTGATGGCCTGAACGGCCATTACGGCTTGGGCCAGCTTCCCATCGAGTTTTCGATCCCACTGCGCATGAGTTCCCAAACCGAACGGCAATCCCTCAACGCGAACCTCGACTACGCCACCAAGCGTATCGCCGTCGTCGCCCGTCTGGTCGATCAATGCCTTGAACTCGTGGTCGCGAGAGGGGTCAAGGCAATAGATCTCGGAAGCGTCACGAAGTTTCCGGTGCTCGGCGACCGAGCCTGGAGGGGTCTCGATTGCGATGCCGCCGAGTTCGGTGACGTAACCGATGCACTCGATCCCGAACGTCGCGAGTAACTGCTTCCCGAGCGCGCCGGACGCAACCCGGACCGCCGTCTCACGAGCCGATGCCCGTTCGAGGATTCCACGAATGCTGCCGAGGTACTTCACCGCACCGGTCAGGTCGCCGTGTCCCGGGCGGGGGCGCTCGAGGTCCTTCAAACGCTCGAGCTTGTAATCGCGATTGATCACCTGCAGCGCGATCGGGCTACCGAGAGTTTGGCCCCGCCAAACTCCGGTCAAGACGTCGACGTGATCGGTCTCGAGCTGCTGCCGCTTGCCGCGTCCGTACCCGCCTTGCCGACGGATCAATTCCACGTTGATCGCCGCTTCATCGACATCCAGTCCGGCGGGAAAGCCATCGATCATCGCCAAGAGTGCTTTACCGTGTGATTCCCCGGCGGTCCAATAGCGAAGCATGACGTGCGGTCGGGTCGGATGGTTGGGTTTGAGCGATCGGTTCGTGACCGTGGATCCTCCGAGATTCGATCGAATCTTAGTTCCACACCATTTTTGGCGATAGGGCGTTTGGGTAATCTGCGGCGTGTGGAAGACGATTTATCGACAATGGTTTCTGATC
>JBGTCJ010000066.1:0-13337 GCA_041748895.1 Pirellulaceae bacterium | reverse complement strand
CTCTCGTTTCGTTCCTCAAAAAACTTTGTGAGCTATAGCCAGGGATGTCGATCTCAAATGGTTTTGGAAGCAGTCGTACTCGTCATGCGGCATGAGCTGGAAGGTTACTACGACAAGCCGGCAAATCGCATCCCGGTGACTTGGAAATCCGTTTGGTGGAGATTGGCGTTTGCGGTGATCGAACGTCCGCTCCCGTTGGTAAGCTGTCGATGGAAGGGGACGAACTCCAGCCCCGGAAAGGCATCGACGTCTTCACCACGCTGTGCGAAGAAGCAGGGGTCGATCGTGCGGCTGCAGTTGCCGATTATATCCGCGAATCAGCGTATACGTGGGCGAACCTCCTGTTTGCAGTAGCGATACCGCGAAACGACTCGATCGACCGGGTCGCGCGGTCGCGGCTCGCCGGGCGGCTTGTCCTCGAACGGCGCGGTGCTGATTCAAATCTGGATCGGATAGCGTTTTCGCGTTATTGGCAAGCTTGATCTGCTCGGACACGGCGGATCCGTCCACCGACCGACCGACTACCGAGCGTCTGACTGCTGGCTGGCGGCCGATGCGATCTGGTCGGCAATCGCACCCACTTCAACGAATTCGATCGTGGTCTCGCCGTCAATCACCCGGCCGGCCTGTTTGCCGTCTGGCACGGCGGGAAAATGTCGCTGCAACGTTGCCACATCGACAATCGGTTCCCCACCGTGCGTCTCGACCAGAATTAGATTTCCCTTGGCCGCCGGCAATTGCTCATCGTAAGCGGTGTTGAAAGAAGCTCCTACCGCAGCACCCTGCTTACGCACCAATTCACCGAAGAACTGATAGTAGGGCGAATTGGCAATGATGAAGGCTCGTCGTCGGGCGTCCACCACAGACTTTGTGTCGACGGGAAGCAGGCCTTCATCGAGGCTACTAAAAAAAGACGCCGTCTGACGCTTCCACGGTTCCCACTGCAGCGACATGACCATTTGCTTGGGATCGTCGCCTTTGTGGTACGCGAAGCGGTTTCCGGGAAGTATTCGCGAGCTGGGTGAGTAGTCCACGTAGAGTCGCGATCCGCCCGGATCCAGCAGCACCCACTTTCCGTTGAGGAAGAGCTCCAGGAACACGTGTCCAGACCACGTTTGGAACGGTCTCTTCTTTTTGAAATCCCAGATCCAATCGACGTCCATGGTCTTCACCCAGACCGTTGGGATTCCGGCGCTCTGCAGCAAAACGCCGCAGACGATTGCTTGATCCGCACAGCCACCGTAGCATCGCTGTGACACAACGGTGTCGAAGTTTCGCCATTCGTAGGCTCGATCCTTTTCGTACTTCAAGTTCGCTTCCATCCACCGCAGGATGTTTGCCAGCGTCTTGCGGTCATCAGCGCCCCTGAGTGCATGGGCCTGCTTCGCGATTTCTTCGCGATCGCCCAGGCTGTCGGCGATCACGAGGTACCTCGTTGGCGACGCATAGTCGATCGCGTCAAAGACGGGCTCGTTCGCCCAGAGCGTCGTGCCGTGCGAACCACAGAAGACGACGGCGAGAAGAAAGAAAAGCGACTTCATCTGATCACCCTTGTCGGCCAGCGAAACGATTTGCGAAGACCGGGAGTTGGAGGTTCCCTTCGAATGGGCATTCCACTGGCTCTTCGATGCATCGAATGGATCGTCAGGCACGGACGTCAGGGCAAACGATGGCCAAGCAAACGGTAGACTTCGTTTTCGATTTCGCTTGATGACAGCCCGAGCCCCGTCAGCAATTTAGCCGATCGGGTAGATTCCGAGGTGGCGCCGACATCACGGGACGCTGCGGAACCATCAGATCCACTTCGGATTTTTCAGCAAGAGCCAAAACGCCGTCCCCGAGAGTACGACCGGGGGAACCATCACGGCAAAGGAGTACGCGGCGGTCAACGGAAGCGAGTGCACCGAACCACCAATCGCGACGACGGCATAGATCGCAACCACGGTACAAAAAGTCGACCACACCACACCCCAAAGCAACGCGGCACCGTGTATCGTCAGGGCATTCAACGCGTTTCCGCGCCGAAGCAAGAACGCGATCGGCATGCCTAATAGCCCGGCAACGAAATAGCAGATCACCACTGCACCGAGGAAGGCAATCAGGGGGAGTACGATGCCCAGTGGCGCGAGCAGGGCCACGAAGGCAATCGGGGTGACTGCGGGGGCAACGGCATACGCGCGCCACATGGCGTGGTTGCACGGCACAGGGTTGAGGTTCGCCATGTCGAGAAACTCCTTGCCGTCATGATGAGAACGATGGATCGATCCGCGTGAGTAAAATGTCGGGAAATTGGGTCGGACAACGTGCGGCATCGCGGTGCGGCGACCCAAGCTTTCACGATAGCCGCTGGGACGCTACGCCGCTGCATTGGATGCCATGGATCTACCTCGTTTATCCGTCAAAGCGTACCTGGTTCCGGGTGCCCTGCATCGATCACGCGAGAACCTTCAACGGAATGTGCCTCCGACACATTTCAGCGATGGTAACCGGTCCACTCGCCCAGCTAGGCAAATGTTGTCTTAGAACGACCCGGTCGCGTTCGCCTGTTCTTCGTCTGCGTTACCCGCTCACCCAATGCGGCCAATCCTGGCCGAACCGACGCGCAGTTGTTGGCGGTGTTCGTCGCCGCAACATGGAGTTGCCGACGCGTTTCACGCACATCTCTCTGTCTGGGACGACCTCCCCAATGTGATGCGGGACCTTGATGCGATGGATGTCATTGACTAGGAGTCGTTGGATGATTGGGGTGATACTACGTTTGGTTCCTGCGGATGCAGTCGATGATGTGCCCCGGTCGGGGCAACCCCTTCGCAACGACTTCCAATTCGTCTTGTCCAGAACTGGAGATCCCGACGCCGCCGACATTCAGGAGTCTTTGTATGAACGATTGGTACAGTTGAATGTTGCGGACATCATCATGTTGCACTTCCGACGTCTCGCGCGCGAACATGCCCTCTTGATAGATCGTTCGATCATCCGTGACGGTCAGCGTTGTGAATTTGCTCATCAGCATCCAGTAGGCGACAACGCATAAAACTACCAGAAGGGTGATGGCACACGACCACGTCAAGAGCGATGCAGGTCCAATCGACATCGTTTCGTCGAGCGAGTATCCGGCTAGCGACATTCCGGTCAGTGACATGCCCATCAAGGCGAGTGCGGCGAGCCCAATGATGATCACCACAAGACTTGCGATCGGTCGCGCACGAAAGACGACCGGGTGAACCTTTACGAGCGTGCGCTCCTGTTGATCGAAGGCCATGCGGCCCTTGTCCGCCGTGTTCTCATCAACCTGGCGAACGGACGTCACGACCGCTGTCGGAATCTCCATCTCGAACGGCTTTTTGCAGCTCGGGCAGATCAGCGGCTTGTCAAGATGCTCGATGGTGCTATCGACTTCGTGATGGCAGTACGGGCATGTTGTGGTGAATACTTGCATGACAAATGAGACTTGCAACTAAGCCGAATCTGGCAGTCGGCAGACTTTAAAGGAATCGCAAAAGCCGACGTAACTGTTTTCTAAGGGTGGCGTCGGATCGGTTTGAGCGGACGGTTGAATGCGCGAGTGAATGGGCGAGGAAGTCGACTTGACGATTTGTGCTGAGTACGACGACTTGTGCTGAGTATGTTCGTCCGCAGATGCTGTGCCGCAATGAAACGAAGCCGCGATCGATATCAGCAGCGAGTGAAACGATTTGCCTTTCTCAAATGATTCGCCGTTTGAGAAACCGCATCGCAGGTTTCACAGGGATTGACTGCCATCGGTGGGTTGCCCCGTTTGCAAGCCATCCCCCCAGATTGGTCGCCACACAGGTTCGACTGCGCTCGGCGCCCCACGCCATGGTGCGCAACCGGGAGACGCCTTCTCGAAGCGATGGAACCATTTGATTGGAAGCAGGCCAGATCAACCGCCAATGTGAGCGAAAACCGCTCAGCGGAAAAGGCGAAGGCGCGAAAGCACGACGAACTCCGCGGGACGCCGGGGCGGCACTGGATGAATTGAGGATCGCGACGATGACGACAGAGTCGAAACCACTCCTTTAGCTCGCAGCCGTAGCGACTTTAGCTCGCAGCCGTAGCAATTACCGCGGCTTACGGATTGCTATCGCCACACATCTTTCTGGGTGTGCCGCCTCATCCGAAAGGTGAGCCTCCGCCGCTGTGGGACGCGTCAAAGTTCCGAGACCGAGTTTGTGACAAACGGCGCACCAGTGTCCGCCAGAGGAACAGCAGTTGCACAAATGTTCCCCCGTTAGCCGGCCTCCGTTCGGCAATCGTTTTTTAGAACCACCTAAGGACACCCAGTATGGCCACTCGTACGGCTCGCCAGACAAACACACGCACCGACCCCGAAACGGTCGTTGCCGTGTTTCACTCACACTCCGAAGCGCAAGCGGCCGTTCGCGACTTAAAAGCCGCTGGTTTCACCGACGAGCAAATCGGGGTTGCGGCCAAAGATCTCGACGGCAGCCATCAAGAACACACCGAAGGCAATATGGCTGGCAAAGTCGCCACCGCCGGCGCCGTCGGCGGCCTGGGTGCAGGAGCGCTCTGGGGGCTCGGTATTGTCGCCGGAGTCCTACCCGCAATCGGTCCCGTAATCGCTGGCGGAGCACTTGCGGCGATTGCGGCCAGTGCCGCTGGTACCGCCGCCGCCGGCGGATTGATCGGCGCGCTGATCGGGCTCGGCATCCCCGAAGAAGAAGCGGAATACTACGAAAGCGAACTCAACAGCGGACGCACGGTGGTGACCGTCAAGGCCGGCGCGGGGAAATACGACAAGGCCCGCAGGATCTTAGATGATTCCAATGCATACGATTACGATCGCCGTGAATCGGATTACGCTTCGAATGCTGAGTCAGCACAACGCGTCAATACCGACGGCAAGATGGTCGCTCGCAAGGAGCTCGTTGACGTTGACAAACACACCAAGCAAGCCGGTACCGCCAGCATCCGTAAGGAAGTCACGACGGACACCAAGCACATCGAGGTTCCCGTCCAGCGAGAAGAATTGGTCGTTCAGCGCACCGATATGCACGGGAAGGCAACCGGCCCGATCACGGGCCACGGATCAAGCGAGGAGCGCATCACATTAACGGAAGAAGAGGTCGATGTGAACAAGCGAACGGTCGCCAAAGAGGCAGTCAATGTTGGCAAGAAGACCGTGACCGACCACAAGACGGTCAAAGCGGACTTGAAAGACGAGAAAATTGTCGTTGACCGCAACGCCGGCCCGCCAAAGAATCGTCGCTAAGGTTGGCGTCTGATCGTAGCACTGAATTTCATGCCGAGTTTGCCTCAAAATCGCTCTTCCGGAGCCGAGTCTGAGAACAAACTCGGCATTCGGTGCGTTACTTCGTCTTCGCGGGGGATTTGTTTGGTGAAACGTCAAGAGATGGCGGTCATTACGAAGCATGCACTGCGTATTTCGCTCGGTTGCTTCCTCTGGGTTGTGGCCGCAGGAAATGCGTGTGCGCAAGAAACGCAACCGGCCTCTACGGTTGCGGCGACGGGATCCAGCGCGAAGTCGTCAAAGTTGATTGCCACCGTTGAGCGAGCAATCGTCGATCAAACCAATGAGTTTCGCAAGTCGAATGAATTGGCCATCGTGGAGCGAGACGAACACTTGACCCAAGCTGCAAAAAAGTTTGCAGAGTTCATGGCGAGTACCGGAAAGTATGGTCACCATGCAGACGGCATGACCCCTTCTGAGAGGGCCGAAGCAGCAGGTTATGAATATTGTGTCGTTCGTGAGAACATCGCCTATCGAACCAACTCGGGCGAAGTTACCTCCGCAAGCCTCATTGACGTATTTGTTCAGGGTTGGTTTGATTCGCCGCCGCATCGCGAGAGCATGCTCGCGGACTACGTCACTCATACGGGCGTGGCGGTTGCGACCACCGATGACGTCACCTACTACGCGGTGCAAATGTTTGGGCGCCCCAAGGCCGCTGCCTTCAACCTGATGCTGAAAAACGAATCAGGCGAAACGAAGGTGGTTGCATTGCGAGCTAACGATCAGCAAGACGAGTTCGAGTTGCCGCCTCGCATGATCCTGAAGATGACACGATGCTTTCCAACGGAAGTCTCCGTTGCCGGGAGCGATGTTTCGAAGCGAATCAATTCTGATGCGAACTTAACAGTAACGACCGATGGGCTCGTCGATTCCGAAGACTGAGTCGCGAGGCGGGATTCGCACGGTTCGTTCACGTTCTATCGCGCACGAATCCGATTCGCCCGAAGGTTTGCCTGGAAAGCCCGGCCGTGCGGCTCTGGACGACTGAAACGCTCACTCTACCGTGGCATCAATCTCGATTGGCGGGAGCGGATCTTCGAGCCGTTTCCAGAAATTTGGGCCAAGAACAAATTCGAGATCGGTCAGCAGACATACGTCAAGGATGCTGCGGATCCTTTGTTCATCCATCGCGTTGCCGATGAACACCAACTCTTGACGGCGATCGCCATACTCGCCATTGAACTTCGACCGAATTTCAGCGATCGATTCTTCGTCATCGGGCCACTCTTCGTCAGACGCTGCCGCCCACCAAAAACCCGCGGGGTTCATCCGAACCGAACAGCCGGCCTGCGACCAATCGTAGGCCCAATCGTTGCGCGATGCGATCCACATCAATCCTTTGCTTCGCAACACGCCAGTAAATAGCCCGTCCTCCGTGTCGCCGTCGAGCGCATCGGTCAGGCGTTGGGGATGAAATGGTCGATCGCTGCGATAGACGAAGCTTGAGATTCCATATTCCTCCGTTTCCGTTTCCTCCTCGCCTCGAGGCACAGCGAGCCAGCCAGGCTGCTGTGCGGCTTCGCTGAGCGAGAACAAACCCGTACCCATGATCTCTGGTAATGCGACGCGGCTTTCGGTCGTGTGGAGAATCTTGGCGCGCGCATTGAGTTGACAAAGGATTCGGTTGAGCTGCTCTAGTTCGTACGGGGAGAGCAAGTCCGTTTTGTTGACGACGATGACGTTTGCGAACTCGACCTGGTCAACTAGTAAGTCGACGATACTGCGATGGTCGTCCTCGTTGAGCGCCATGCGTCGATCGCAAAGGTCGTCCCATGAACCGAAGTCCTTCATGAAATGGCCCGCATCGACGACGGTCACCAGCGTGTCCAACTCGGCCACCCGCGACAGGCTGTCACCGCCTTCGTCCTCGAACGTAAATGTTTCGGCAACCGGCATCGGTTCGCTAATTCCGGTTGATTCGATCAGCAGGTAATCGAATCGGCCGTCGCGTGCCAATCGTCGGACTTCGATCAGCAAATCTTCGCGGAGCGTGCAGCAGATGCAACCGTTGCTCATCTCGACGAGTTGCTCATCGGTGCGCGAGAGGTTGGCATCGCCCGCCTTGATCGACGCTGCGTCGATGTTGACTTCGCTCATGTCGTTGACAATCACGGCGACTCGCATGCCCGCGCGGTTGGTCAGGATATGGTTGAGCAGTGTCGTCTTGCCGGCCCCTAAAAAGCCGGAAAGGACGGTGACGGGCAGACGCTTGGAGGGGTTCGATCGGATCATAAGAACTACGGATTGATGAAAAGTGTTGCGATAAGCGAATCCATCGACTGGGTCGCCTCAGTAGCGGGTAGTGAAAGCCGATGCGAAAGATGTTTTCGCAGGTCGATTGCGATCGTCCCGTGGGTCGTCAAACGCTCGCGATACATCGCCGACAGTAGCGACTCCTGACCGCCGACGTAAACGAAGTGAGTCGCGTGACGCATCGCCAGCGCTCGAGCGTGGACGGCTTGCTCGGGCTCGTCATGGTCCTGGATCAGCACCACCAACCTCGCACTCGTCGGCAAAGGCGGGAGCGACGCCGCGGTTCTGTGATCCGAGGCAACCACCATCACCGCGCCGGGATCGGCCGCGGAGGCGATGAGACTTGAGAGGCACCACAGCGTGGTCGTGAACAGAGTGCATCGAAACATGAGCCAACCCTCTTGAGGAAGTTACTGCGAGCAATCGTATCGCACTTGCAATCCGTATGCAACTCGGCAGGTTCAAGAGCGGCCGATTTAATTGGCCGACCACATCAAGGGACGGCGGGGACGTGAACGACCAGTCCTTACTCGTCGGCTGACGAGCGCGGTGTGATATCGACTACCTCCTTGACAGCGTCCTGGAGAAAGACGACGTAAACGCCACCGATGCAGCCATGTCACGCGGGATTCGAGCCAGGTAGACTGCCGACGTTGGACCGTTCAAGATTTTCTCGTGCTGAGCGTGAACCTTTCTCGATGAACTCGACAGCCGATTCCTCGCCAACGGACTCTCGCATTCATCTGCCCCCAGGGCCTCGTGGATCGCTGCTGCCCACCCTTCAACTCATCCGCGACCCTCGAGCAGCGCTCGAAGGATGGGTCCGGCAGTACGGTGACCCGTTTCTTCTCAGGGCCTTGAACGGTCCTGTTGTGGTCACGGGCCGTGAAGAGTTGATTCGAGTCATTCATGGTCAGGACCCAAACATCTATGCACCCTTCGCGGCGGCGACCACTGACCCTCTCATGGGCCGCGGTTCCATGTTGACCTTGGAAGGTGAGTCGCACCGCCGCGAGCGCCGTCTGATCATGCCAATGTTTCATGGCGACAGAATGAAGGCATACGGCGAGAGCATGCAGCAGTGTGCGATCGAACGATTCGAAGCCTGCCGTCGTCAGCGAGTGATCCTCACATTGAATCTCATGACCGATATCTCGCTGGAAATTATCGTTCGGACCATTTTTGGCGGTAGTGATCCAGTACTAATCAATCACCTGATCGACGCCAGCCAGAAGGTGGTAGCGAGCGCTTCGCCACTTCTGTTTTTCACCCGCAAGTCCCACCTGTCATTCTTGGGGCTTTCACCCTGGGATCGCTGGAACAAAGCCAAAGACGATCTTCAGCGTTACCTAAATCAAGTCATTGATGGCCGCCAGAAGAATGGTGATGCGGGGGAGGACATCCTGTCGTTGCTCGCGTCAGCCACTTATGAGGATGGCCAGCCGATCACGCGCGAGCACATCCATGCTGAGCTGTTAACGTTTCTCTTTGCGGGTCATGAAACGACTGCACTAACGCTCACTTGGGCGATGTATCATCTGCACCGCAATCCGGATGCCTATTCGTCACTTGTAAGCGAGCTCGATTCTCTTGAGACCGATTCGCCGGCGCGACTTGCGTCCGCGCCCTACTTGAAAGCTACTGTGCAGGAAACGCTTCGCGTCCATCCGATCGTGACAGAGACGCTTCGCAAACTGAAGACGCCCCTCACGCTCGGCGAATATCGACTACCGGCCGGAATGGCGCTTGCTCCAGCCACGGTGCTGGCGCACTACAACCCTTCGACATTCGAGGAACCTGAGCAGTTTCGTCCCGAGCGATTCATGCAGCGAAGCTACTCACCATTCCAGTACATGCCGTTCGGTGGCGGACATCGGCGATGCATCGGTGCCGCGTTTGCATCATTTGAGATCTCAATTGTACTCGGCACAATTCTCAAGCGGTTTCAGTTTGAACTCATTGACGAAGCGCCAGTCGTGCCCAAACGAAGGAACATAACCATTGGCCCATCGACCGCCGTACCGATCCGATGCATCGGCCAGCGTTAGATGCCGTGGCAATTGCATCACAAAGGGCAGCATGGAACGGAATTTAAGAGAATGTCAAACCGTGCATTGCTCCCGCTGACTTGTCCGAATCACCCCCTCGTCGACGCAGGTACGATCGCTGAGGCAACGTGGCGGCGATCCCAGTGGACAGTGCCTGGGCCTGTTCCGGAGGTAGCAAAATGCTTGACATCTGGGGATGGTGCGGGGATAACCAGAGATTCCGAACATCTCGATCGTATTGGTTCCCGCTCCGAACCACGAGTGGGACGGGAAACGTGTTGCCAACTAAAACATGGTTAGTAATCCATCCCATTCACGGGAGGTCGGCTTGAAGTCCTGATCACGTTCGACATCGTTCGTCCGTTTCCCGTGAGGCCCACCGTTGCACTGCACAGCGCTATCATTTGTCACACACAGCCCGGTTCGAACTCTTGCTTTCAGAGGAAAAACCTATGGACCGTCCCAAAGTGATTTGCCTTGCCCTGCTCGTCGCTTTTTCATTGACCGCCGCTGCGATAAGGGCGGACAATGAGGAAGCCAGTTCCGCAGATGGCCAAATTCGCAATTTGATGGCTCAGAAGCGAGATGCGCTTCAAGAACGCGTCGACGAAATTCGGAAGTTCCACGAAAGCGGCACAGTCACTACGGATAAGGTTCTCGACGCTCAGCTCGACTTGAGCAGGGCGCAACTGGATCTTGCGATCACCAAAGAAGATCGCCTATCGGTGCTTGACTCGCAGGTTCAGATTCTCCGAGACCTTGAGCAAGTCGCAAAGAGCCGGTACCAATCCGGTAGCGCCATGCGGGCCGAAGTGCTCAACGCAATGGCAGCCCGAATCGATGCCGAGATTGCGCTGCTCCGTGCACAATAATCACGGCATCATATTCGATGCTGCCCGCAGCAACGGCCATTCGGTGGACGGCTTGCCGCCGTGGGCAGCATTCCCGTAGCTAACACCAGAATCGGCTCCCAGTTGAGAAACAGGATGTCTCCCCAACACTAACGCTGCGGCACGCCAGGTACAAGTTTCTGCTGATGTTCTTGGATGAACTGCACCAATTGATCGACTATCTCCGAATGATCCTGGGCCAGATTGTACTTTTCGGACGGGTCGTGCTCGATATTGAACAGCAGTGGGGGATCATGTTCTTCGACCGGCCAGTCGCCCCACGTGGCCACCGATGCCAAACTGGCCGTCTTGAGGTGCAATTTCCACGGTCCCTTGCGCACCGCCCAAAGCTGATCACCGAAGTAATAAAACAACTCTGCATCGTCAACGGAGACGTTCTCGAACAACAACTGCGAAATATCTCGCCCGTCGATTACGCGGTCAGTAGGTACCGAGACGCCACCCAGCCGGGCAAAGGTGGCGAACAGATCCATCGTTGTGGCAAACGACTGGTTGGTCACTCCCGCGGGGATCCTTCCTGGCCAGCGTGCGATTGCGGGCACTTGGTATCCACCTTGCCACGTGCTGACCTTGCCTTCGTGGAACGGCCCCGACGAGCCTCCGTCCAACCGTTTGCCCAGCCATGGCCCGTTGTCGGACGTGAAGAAGACGAGCGTATTGTCCTCGATGCCTAGTTCCTTGACGGCCCGGAGCACTTCGCCGCAAGACCAGTCGAGTTCTTCGACCGTGTCACCATACAGACCTCGTCGGCTCCTTCCGGCGAACCGCTCGCTAACGAAAAGTGGCACGTGCGGCATTGTGTGCGCGAGGTAAAGAAAGAACGGCTTCTTCTTTTCCTCAGCGCTCTCTCGCATGAACGTGAGCGCCTCTTCGGTGTACCACTTCGTTAGGTAACGCTGGTCCGGCTCGCTATCAGGGTTGGTAACCGTGAAATTGCGGATCAGCGGGGACGGAGGCTGGTCCGCGAATAGCGGGTTGTCCGGCTGTGTTTCGGGACTCATGTCGTTGGAATAAGGGATACCGAAGAAGTAGTCGAACCCGTGATTGAGCGGCAGGTACTTATCGGGCCGTCCCAAATGCCATTTCCCGATACAGGCCGAGGTGTAACCCGCGTCTCTGAGCAGTTCCGCAATCGTGATCTCCTCGTCCGGAATTCCGCCGACGGACTGCGGGATGAAGACATGGGTCAAACCGCTGCGGATCGGAAGCCGTCCGGTCAAAAGAGCCGCCCGGCTCGGCGTGCAAACGCTCGAACCGGAATGAAACTGCGTGAGCTTCATGCCTTCGGCGGCCATACGGTCGAGGTTCGGCGTGGCAATCGTCGGATGCCCAAAGCAGCCTAGATCGCCGTAGCCCATATCGTCGGCGAAGATCATGACGATGTTGGGGCGGTTGGCGCGAGCCGTTCCCATCACGCAAGCGACAATTAAGGAGAGGATCAATTGGCGCATAGTGCAAATCCTCGTTTCAGGTCTTGGGAGTGCCTTGTCGGTGTTCGGCCACTTGTCCCTGACTCGGCTCGCGGTCGGAAGCCTGGCCTGACGTGTAACGCAGCAAATGGCGTGGACGGTATCGAACTACTTTCGCGTACGAAAATACTTTTCGATCAGCGCGTCGAGCTCCGGGCCTTCGATGACGCTGTTCTTATCCGTGTCGAGCTCCCTGAGAATTTCGTCACGGAGTTCGGGCGGGAGTTCGTCCGCCTGCAGCCTGCCGTCCGAGTTTGCGTCCTGACGTGCCAGCCGACCAGGCAAGGATGTCGTTGGTTTCTTCGCTGGCTGCTGATAGTGCTTGTACGGGATCAGGGTGATGTGATGATCCTCGATGTACTTCCGATACATGGGAATATCATCCCAATCTTTTTTGCCGCCGTATTTTTCTTCCTGAATGTCTGATCGGTTGTCGCTGATGTCCTTGTGTGGCAGCGGCACAACGGGCTGCCGGTCGAGAAATCCGATATCGATCAGGAACTCGTTCACATTGTGCGTCGTGTACTCCAGGTGTGGCGAATTGTTGTACCAACTGTGAACTTCGCCTTTGTAGACGAAGTCTTGGCACACCACGCCGATCTCGCGACACTTGACGATCCAGCGCAACGCGGACACATAGAAGGCGTCCTTGGTCCCGAATAGAATGATGTTTGGCGGCGCCTGCTTGGTCACGTTTTCGATTGCCGAGATCGCATGGAGCGCTTCGCGATAGTCCTCCGGATCTTTCCCCAGAAAGAGGCATTCTTCTTCGATCTGGCGCGGATGCGTCGGTTCGAAAAAGTCTAAGAAGGGATTGTAGAGAATCATGGCCGTAACATTCGTATCGATCGACTGATCATCTTCCTTGCCCACGAAACCGAGTTCAGCGAGTTTGTCGGCATCCACGGTGCCTACCGCACCCGCCATGCAGCCTCCGGCAGACCCGCCCCCAACCGCGATCTTGTCTGCATGGATGCCAAACTCTTCAGCTCGTTTTTTGATCCAGCGGACCGCGCTGATGCCGTCTTCGACCGCAAAGATCGGCAGCGTGTTGTCCACGTCGCGGATACGATATTCGGGCCGGAAACACACCGCACCTCGCTGGGTGAAGTAGGCGGCCTGGTGAAAAAACGCTCCGGCATCGCCCTGGGTAAATCCACCTCCATGCCACAGGATGATAGCGGGCCGCCGGTCGCCTGCCTTCCAGCCTTCCGGATAATCAACGAACACCTTCAGGTCTGAATGGCACTTAATCGGCGGTAAAGTTTTGGTGTGGAAGGGGTTAGTCGCGGTTGACAGCAAGGGGCTTCACTTGCCATGAGGTTGGATATCTTAACCGCCAAACTCACGATGCAAGGAA
>JBGTCJ010000065.1:0-13372 GCA_041748895.1 Pirellulaceae bacterium | reverse complement strand
CCCGATCACGCGAGTTGCGACTTTCCCGGATGATTCTCCGATTTACGATGGCGGCCACCTTCCGGCTTCGATGCGATTGGCGGGCCCGGGCGTGCGGTTAGCAATCGGTCCGCAGGACGAGATGGCGGACATGTATTCATTTGGCAGCTGGCACCCGGGCGTTTGCCATTTTTCGATGGTCGATGGTTCGGTTCGAGCCTTCTCGCCGGACGTCGACACACGTCTTCTCGGCTCGCTCGCCAATCGCCAAGATTCCCGTGTCGTTGAGATGCAGTCGTGGTGAATTTGTTCCGATGTTGTGTGCCTCTTCTCGCCTGTGGGCTTTCTTGTCTGGTCGGTTGCGGCGGCGAATCGGTCCCCGCCGCAGGGCGTATCGTATTCGCCGACAGCCAACCGGTACGCAGTGGAAAAGTCGAGTTTCGCGGCAAAACCGAGCGGGTTCGCGGATCCGCGACGCTCGATGAAGACGGACGATTTCGCCTCCGCGGAGATTCGGGACAGGACGGGATTCCGCCTGGGCAGTACGACGTCATCGTGGTTCAATTCATCGTTGTCGAGAACCGTTCGTTGGCCGAACATGGCCATGGCGCCCCGGTGCCCCGCCGCTACGCCGACTACTTCACCAGCGGTTTGACGGCTGAAGTCCCGACCGGAGGCACGACCGACCTCGTCGTCACGGTCGAACGAGAGTAGCCCTTTTTGAATACCCTTGGGCACACTCGCACGGGCGTGTTTTTGCCGCATGCCCCGGGGGTCACCGCTGCGTCGCAATCCGAGTTGGCCGCTGGATTGCAAACCGTGGCTGCGAACGCGACGAACCCTTCCCCAAGACTGTGCCGGGGGATAATAATTCCTGAATTCCGCTGCCGCTCAGCGACTCGCCTGCAACTATCCCTCCGTTTCACGTTTACCCACATCTTCGCCCGTTTTCGAAAGAGCCGATCCAATGAAATTGCACGCCTGGCTTGTCTACACCTGCGTCACAACCTGTTTGTTCCTCTCAGCAAGCTTGGCAGCTGAGTCGGCGGAACCCGTGGTGGTCGATCTGACGACCTCCGAGGGTGTGATTCGACTCGAACTCGATCCCGAGAAAGCACCCGCGACCGTCGCCAATTTTGTCAATTACGTAAAAAGCGGTCACTACAGCGGGACCGTGTTTCACCGCGTAATCAAGGGATTCATGATCCAGGGTGGCGGAATGACCGCTGATCTCAAGGAGAAGGCAACCGAGCCGCCAATCGTCAACGAGGCCGGCAACGGTCTGCGAAATCGCAAGTACACAGTCGCCATGGCCCGAACGAGTCAGCCACACAGTGCGACGAGCCAGTTTTTTATCAATACCGCCGACAATGGCTTTCTCGACCGTGATCAATCGCAAGATGGATTCGGATACACCGTCTTCGGAAAGGTGGTTTCCGGACAGGAGGTGGTGGACAGCATCGCGGGCAAAGCGACGGGCGTCAAAGCAAGCCCATTGAATCCGGCCCAGTTGATGGAGAATGTGCCTCGAGAACCGATCACGATCACATCGGTAAAGATTGTCTCGGGCGGCTAGCGGCTTCGAGATGTCAGATTCCCACGCCTGGAGACGGTATTTCCGGGCGCCCTCGGCGGCGGATCCCCTGTCGCGCGTTAAGGATGATGCTTGCGCGTGATCGCCAGCATTTCCTCATGGAGGTGTCCGTTGCTGGCCAGGATGCTGCTCACGGCCAGCGGAAGCGAACGGCCGTTGGCATCGGTCACCAAGCCTCCCGCTTCTTCGACAAACAGTCGTCCGGCGGCGAAATCCCATGGCGAGAGCTTGTACTCGAAGAAACCGCCAAATTGGCCGCATCCGACCATGCATAGGTCCAACGAAGCCGTGCCGAAACGGCGGATTCCGTGGATCTGATGCGAGAAAAAATGCTCAATGGCGGCCAACGTTCGACGCATCATTTCGCCCCGGTCGTAGTAGAATCCGCATCCGACGAGACACTTCGAAAGCGTCATTGCCTCGGAGACACGGACCGGTCGATCGTTGTGCGCCGCACCACGTCCACGGACAGCCGTGAACCAATCACCACTGGCGGGGTTGTGGATCACGCCAACCATTGCCGTACCCCGATGGTAATAGGCGATGGAAACCGCAAAGTGCGGCAAACGGTGGGCGTAGTTGTTGGTGCCGTCCAATGGGTCGACGATCCACAGGTGCTCGGCATCGGCAATATCCAGATCGGCGCCGTGGGATTCTTCAGCAAGCAGCGAATGGTTCGGAAACGCCGCCCGGATGGCCGCTGCGACCGCCAATTCCGATTCGAGATCGGCGTCGGAAACGAGATCGTAGCTTGCTCCGCCCGTGGCGGTTTTGTCCCGCATACTGATCCCATCGCGAAGGTGTCGCATCAAGATTTCGCCAGCGGTTGTCGCCGCCTCTCGAGCAACGCGTAGGATGCGATCAAGCGTCGCCGGTGTGTCGGGATTCCACATTCCAGTTCGGAGCTCACTGCGGTCGGTTACGGGGCATCGGGGTTGGCGATTGCTCGCCCCCCCAATTTGCCAATAGAACAATTGCGTTAAACTTCGAGAGTTTAAATCTTACCCATGTATACCCAGAGACCCATCGATGTCGATCGGACTCGCGTTTCGAGCGTTTTTCGCGGTCTTGTCGAATCGCGAATTGGCCGCGGGCGTTGGAGAATTGCTCGCCGCTTCGGGCTCCAAACTGACTCCACCCACGGCGCCCACCGTTTCCCCAACTGAGCCGGCGGGCCAGCTGGAGCATCGCTCGACGTTGGTGGCTCCGCGGCCTAACGAAAGGGCGCGGAGTGACGCGCTGACACTGCTGAGCACACTGCAGCGCGAGGCTAGGTTGCTCGACCTCGTACTCGAACCGATCGACGGCTACGGTGACGCGGAAGTGGGAGTGGCGGCCCGTGAGGTCTTGCGAGATTCTCGCAAGACTTTGAGCCGCCTCTTCGACATCCAACCGCTGGCCAATGAAGCCGAGGGGCAATTGTATTCGCTTGCGTCGTCACCCTCACCCGCGCGGGTCCGGCTCACCGGCGCCGCGCACGCGTCATCGGGAACGGTTGTGCATCGCGGTTGGGTCGCCAAACAGTGCGAACTCCCGTCGTGGAATGGCTCGCAGGCCGATGCTTCGATCCTTGCGCCGGTCGAGGTCGAAGCCGAGCCAAGCTGAGTTGAGAGCCGCATCGAAAAGGGCATTCCCCTTTGCAGCAGGCTCCGAATCCAACGCACCATCCATTGCGAGAGTTCAAGTCCATGACACGGCAGAAATATTCCATCGGTATCGATTTGGGGACGACCCATTGCGTCGTCGCCTACGCCCCACTCGACGCCGAACGCCCGCTGATCGAGCTACTGCGGATCGAACAGTTGACGGCGACGAACGAGACCGAATTGCGAGACAATCTGCCGAGTTTCCTCTACATCCCGACGGAGGCCGAGGAGAAATCGGGCGGTCTCCGTGTCCCCGGATTCATCGGTGTCCATCCCACTATCAACGGTGTCTTCGCGAGGACGATCGCGGCCGAGCAACCCGAGCGAACCATCGCAGCGGCCAAGAGTTGGCTCTGTCACGCCGGCGTCGATCGTTACGCACCGATCCTGCCGTGGGGAAGTCCCGACGAGATGACTAAACTCTCGCCGGTCAGCGCCACGAAATACCTGCTGCGGCACTTAGTCGACGCGTGGCGGGCGAGTTTCCCGGACGACTCCATCGCCGACCAGAGTGTGACGCTAACCGTGCCGGCATCTTTTGACTTGGCGGCTCGAGAATTGACGCGCGAAGCTGCGCTCGCGGCGGGGCTTCCCGACGGCTTCATCTTGCTCGAAGAACCGCAGGCGGCCGTTTACCACTGGTTAGAGTCAACCGGGGAGCGATGGCGACGAATCACCGGTGAGGGTGATACGCTCCTGGTGTGCGACGTCGGTGGCGGCACGACCGACCTAACGTTGGTTCGCGTCGAACAGGAAGGTGGTGAATTGGTTCTGCGGCGATTGGCCGTCGGCAACCATCTGCTGGTGGGCGGCGACAACATGGATCTGGCGCTGGCGCATCTCGCGGCCACTAAATTCGCCGAGAAGGGGGTCAAGTTGAATCCCTGGCAAGCCGTCTCGATGTGGCATTCGTGTCGAAAGGCGAAGGAGTCTTTGCTGTCTTCGGAAGGATCGACGACGGAAACCTTGTCGGTGCTGGGACGGGGGTCCAAGTTGATTGGCGGGACGGTTTCGATCGAGATAGAGAAATCCGAAGTTCAGACGCTACTAGTCGATGGTTTTTTCCCCAAGTGCTCCATCGACGCTATCCCGACTCGAAATCCGAGTTCGGGTTTCCAGGAACTCGGATTGCCGTTTGAGTCCGACTCCGCGATCACGCGTCATGTGGCCGCATTCCTTTCGGCCAGCGGTGAAGTCGAGGGTTCTCCCAGAGTTCACCTTTTACTCAATGGCGGTGTGTTCAAGTCGACTGCGCTCGCGTCGCGTCTGGTTGAAACGATCGGCGATTGGGGTTACGGCCAGGGCCAACCGCAACGGCTCGGCAGTACTGATTCGCTCGATCACGCGGTCGCTCGCGGCGCCGCCTATTACGGGTGGGCAAAGAGCCGAGGGGGAGTGCGAATCCGCGGCGGCACGGCCCGCAGCTACTACGTTGGGATTGAAACCTCGGGGCTTGCCATCCCCGGGATGCCTCGGCCATTGCAAGCGGTGTGCGTCGTGCCATTTGGAATGGAGGAAGGGACCGAAACGGATGTCCCGGGGCGCGAGGTCGGTCTGATCGTTGGCCGGCAAGCAAGCTTTCGCTTTTTCGCTTCGGGCTGCCGCAAGGAAGATCGACCCGGCACGACGCTCCGAAGTTGGGATGAGGATGAACTCCTCGAAACGGCACCAATGGAATTGACGCTTGATGTGCCAGACGCCCCGCAATCGACGGAATTGCAGGAGGGCGGTGTGGTACCGGTGAGATTCCATAGCCGAATCTCTGAACTCGGCGTGTTCGAGTTGTGGTGCAATAGCACTCGCGACTCCCAACGTTGGAAGCTTGAGTTCAATGTCCGTGAGGACGCGGAGGTCTCGGCGACGTGAGTAATCCGGCCCCGCGTTCTCGCGACCGGGTCGAGCGGTCCGATGCGGGCGACCACCCAGCCTTCACGATCGATCGCCCCGGGAGTCGGTACATCGTCGGTATCGACTTAGGGACGACCAATTGCGCCGTTGCATTCGTCGACACCGCGCCCCGAGCTGGTGACGATCTTTCGAGTGCTTCGGCGGGTGCTCGTGTGCAAACCTTCTTGATTGACCAGTGGGTCGATTTTGGCGTTCATCAACGATGCGAGTGGTTGCCATCGTTTCATTACCAGCCTACGGCCGAGGAGGCTAAATCGCTCGTTGCCGAGTCGACCGGCTACAACGCCGTGGATCCCGACGGGGCCATGGGGATCGTTGGGGTACTCGCTCGCCAGCGCGGATTGCAGGTCCCCGGGCGGCAGGTCGCTTCGGCAAAAAGTTGGCTTTGTCATGCCGGTGTTGATCGGACCGCGGCCATCTTGCCATGGCAGGGGGACGACGATGTGCAAAGACTCTCACCGGTCGAAGCGAGCGCCTGCTACCTACGACAGATTCGCCGTAGTTGGGATCACGCGCACCCCGACGAGCCACTGGATCAGCAGGACATCGTCTTGACGTTGCCCGCGTCATTCGACCAGGTTGCAAGGCAGTTGACGATCGAGGCCGCCGCGCTGGCGGGACTACGGCGCGTGGTGCCGATTGAAGAGCCGCAAGCCGCTTTCTACGCATGGCTCGCCCGGCACGGCGTCGATTGGGAGAAGTTGGTGCAGGCCAATCAGACGATCTTGGTCTGCGACATCGGTGGGGGCACGACCGATTTCACCTTGATCCGCGTTCGCCCCCTATCGGCGGAAACGGGTGTTCTTGAGCCGCAGGGGGCAAGGGTTGATCCGGAGTATGCCGAACATCGGCCGCGCGATGGCTCGGCACGCCTGTCGCTGCATCGCGTTGCTGTCGGCAATCACTTGATCCTTGGCGGCGACAATCTCGATTTGGCATTGGCGAGATTCGCCGAATCGAAACTGGCTGGCGAGCCATTAACGGTCCGCGGCTGGGACGCCCTCCGGCAGGCATGTCGAGTGGCCAAGGAGAGGATGCTCGCGACCCATTCCTTGGATCAGTACACGATCAACCTTCCCGGCAGCGGTTCACGAATGATCGGCGCGGGACGGAGCGTGGTCGTGACATCGCAGGAGGTCGATCAGGTGTTGGTGGATGGCTTCTTCCCAAAGTGTTCTTTGCACGATCGGCCGAAAGCGGAAGCGGTGGGATTTCAGGAGTTCGGTTTGCCATTCGCGACCGACCCGGCGGTGACCAAACACCTGGCTGCGTTCCTTTGGAACCATCGCAACGACGGCCGAGACGATCTCGAAATCGGGGCGTTGGGAGACCTTGGGACGGCGCGGCCGGACTGGATTTTATTCAATGGCGGCGTGCTGGGTAGCACGAAGATAGCGGAGCGATTGGTCGATACGATCGCCGATTGGTTTGGCGGCCAACCGGCGGTCGATAACGTTCGAATCGCCGCCGAATCGTCGGGAAGCGGCGGTTGGCGTCCGGGAATCCTCTCGGGCGAACGACTCGATTTGGCCGTTGCCAAAGGGGCCGCCTATTTTGGTATGACGCGGCGCGGCGGCGGCACGGAGATTGAGGCCAAGCTGGCGTGTTCTTTTTACCTTCGCACCTCCTTCGACCCGCCGCGAGCGGTTTGCATCGTTCCCGGATCGGCTAGCCCTGGCGATCGCTTCGAATTGAATGACCGACCGATGGAACTGTCCATCGCAGTGCCAGTTCAGTTCTGTCTCGGCTACTCAACCCTACGGCTGGCCGATCGCTTGGGTGAGGAAATCGAGATCGATCCGTCACAGTTCGTCGAGTTGCCGCCGATTCGGACCGTGTTGAACCTTTCATCGGCTCGGCGTCGTCAAACGATTCCGGTCACGTTGCAGGTCGAGCTCAGTCAGATCGGAACACTCGATCTTTGGTGCCAATCGAGTGAGTCAAAACACCGCTGGAAATTGGAGTTCGATGTCCGCAGCGCCGCCGAGACGGATCGTCAAGCGATCGAGCTTGCTGCGAACCGTGAGGGTTTGCTCGATAGTGAGACCGAGGCGGCCGCCCGAGCAGTCATCGCGGCATGTTTTGGCGAAGCAGGTTCATTGCCGCCGGCAAAACTCGTTCAGGCCATCGCCGAGGCGGTGGGGTTACCCCGCGGCCAGTGGCCACCCAGCCTGCTCCGCGCGATCTGGGACGCGCTAATCGAACACCAGCAGGGCCGCCGCCGCAGCGAAACGCATGAAGCGCGTTGGCTCAATCTGCTGGGATACGCCCTCAGACCTGGTTACGGACTCGCCGCCGATGATTGGAGAGTGGCACAAACGTGGCGTACGGTCTACGCAAAATTGGTGTTTGCCTCTCGGGGGAGCCGCAGTGAGTCCCTGATCCTCTGGCGACGGATCGCGGGCGGATTTACCGCGGGCCAACAATTGACCGTGTATCAACAGATCGCATACGCGCTTCGCGGGGCACTAGATCCCGCCGGAGCCCGCCGCGGTGGGGGATTAGCGGCACATGAATTGTCGGAACTGCTGCGATTGGTCGGATCTCTCGAACGCTTGCCGCGGGAGGAAAAAAGTCAACTGGGCGACGCATTGATGCGGCTCCTGAGCGTCAAGAAATGGGCCGGCGCCCGGCCCGCGATGCTATGGACGATCGGTCGACTCGGCGCAAGGGACCCGGTTTACGCTCCACTAAACTGTGTCCTCGCTGCTGAGACCGTTGAGGGATGGATTGACCGCTTGCTACAGAATCCGGGCGATGAATCGGGCTATGCGTTGGCACTGATGCAGTGCTCGCGGCGTGTGAACGACCGCTATCGCGACGTCAGCGAACGATCGCGAGACGCGGTCGTGGAGAAATTGGTGGCTATCGGTGCCCCTGAAGTCTACACCCGGTGGGTGGAACAGGGTGGGTTGCTCGGTGCGAGTGAGGCGGAAGAAATCGTCGGCGAATCCTTACCGCTGGGGCTGTCGATCGGCGGCGGATTTCGTTGACCCTCCTGGGGGGCGGAATTAGAATGATCCGGACTCTTCTGCTCCGCGTAGGAAATCTCGTCAGCGGGGTAAGCGCGTCGGGTCGCACGCTTTGATGTAGCGAGAGGCGACAACGATTTTGGAGCACGATGGACAAGCCGCAGCCGATACGGAGTCGCGAACGAGACCTTGTCGAGGGATCGACCCTCGTGCGCGGGTTGGTCGAGTCGCCTGCCACCGTCGGATCGACTGCATCGTTGGACATGAAACGTCACGACGATCCCATCGCTGCCGAGGGAACGCAGATGCAGGGCATCGACTCCGCCAAGACCGTCATCCGCCGGCGGGATTCGGAGGGCTCCAGCCGGTCGGTTCGGGGAGCCGGTCTCGATTCGCCCGCCTCGGTGGCGGCGGTGCTGCTGGGAACACGGCTCAATCATTTCTATCTTGAGGAGATGATCGGCGGCGGAGGCATGGGAGCCGTTTTTCGCGGCAACGATGAGCGGCTCGATCGGACCGTTGCGATCAAGGTGATTCCGTTCGTCGGTGATGACCCAGAATTGCAGCGTCGTTTTCGCAATGAGGCGCAGAGCGCCGCCAGACTCGACCATCCGCACATCGCCAAGGTTTTCGATGTCGGTAGGTTCGATCAGTGGCATTACATCGTTTTTGAACACATCGAAGGGACAAATATCCGCGATTTGGTCGCTCGCGACGGGGTGCTCAGTATCGATGACGCTGTCTACTTCACGCGTCAGATAGCCGAAGCCCTCGAACACATCGATAGCCGAGGGATCGTGCATCGCGACATCAAACCATCGAACGTTTTGGTCAACGCCGACGGGAATGTCAAACTCGTCGACATGGGCCTGGCGCGGAGTCACCAACTCGAGTGGTCCGGTGACATGACGGCCAGCGGAGTGACGCTAGGTACCTTCGATTACATCTCCCCCGAACAGGCCCGCGATCCGCGAGAAGCCGATATCCGCAGTGACATCTACTCGCTCGGATGCACGCTCTACTTCATGCTCACCGGTAGCCCGCCATACCCCGGCGGCACGATGTTGCAGAAACTGCTCAGCCATGGAAACTCCCCGCCGCCTGACCCGCGCGGGTTGCGGCCCGAGGTTTCGAGCAACTTAACCGCGATCATCCACAAGATGTTGGCCAAAGATCCGGGCGCACGTTACCGTGGCGCCATCGACCTGATCGCCGACCTAAGAGAATTGGCATTTCGCGAGGGACTACCGCGTGCGCAGACTCGCGGCACCATCTCGGTCGCTTCGAGCGACCCGATTCCGCAGGTCTTTCTTCGCCACCTGCCCTGGATAGTTGGGGTCGCGATGCTCGCGATCAGCGCCGTGTGGCTACAGATCACGGCATCTTTAAGACGCGACGAGTTCGATGTGGTTCCGCCTCCTTCCGCAGTGGCGATGCGCATCGTCCCCGGTGACCCCCTCGCGAGTCCTGGCGGTAAATCTCGTACCCCTGGGGCCGTAGATCCTTTGCCGGAGGAAATCGATCGTGGGGATTCCCCGTCGGGTCCCTCGATCGATCAGGGGATCGGCGAATTCAGCGGTCTGGAGTCCGAGGATGTTGCGTCTGTGCCGCCCGCGTTCGCAGAACTCGCGATGCCACGCGATGCAGCCAATCGACTACTTGAACCCAGATCCTTCGTGCCCATCGCTCCCGTGGCCGCGATCGAGCGGATTGTCGTTGGCGGGAGTGAAGTCGCCGCGTCGACGCGACACGCCGATACGCTTCGCGATGCCCTGCGATTGTCCGAAGAATTGAACGTCAATCTGATCGAGATCGCCCAACCCGTGATCACCAGCCTGCCCGTTCGAATCGGCCGCGATGGATTGACCATTCGGTCGATCGTGGGTGGGAGCGAAATTCGCTTTGTGAGCGGTGAAACGCTTTCGATGGAGCGGCAGGTCATGATGAACATTGGTTCGAACCGGATCGAACTTCAGGGCCTTCACTTGGTGTGGAACGTGCCGAGTACGACGCTCGACGGCGGGACGCTGTTTGCGGTGACGAACAATCGCCAAGTGCTCTTGTCCGACTGCACAATCACGATCGAAAACCTTGCCCAGCGCGACGAGGTCTTCGCGTTCGAGGTCTCACGCTCCGCCACTGCCTCGGGAGCTTTTAGCGGAACGCTCGACTTACCCGACCCCTATTCAGGTACCACGACACGTGAAGACCCTTCGGGCGCGCCAACGAGCTTGCCGGCGGAGGCCCAACCGCTGGTAGCGATTGAACTCAGTCATGTGATCGCTCGAGGAGAAATGACGCTGGTAAATTTGGTCGATCCGGTCGAGTTGGAATTCCGTTGGGAAAACGGCTTATTGGTCGTATCAAGGCGGATGCTTGACGCCATCGGAAGCGATATCCGGCCGACCCTCGCGGGTAACCCGATTCGACTGTCGTTCAACCGCGTGACCTCGATCACACCCGAAGGATTCGCAAGGATGAGGCTGGGCCCCTCGGGCGCCTGGCCCATGCTGATCGATCGTGAAAGCCGCAGTAGCGTCTACCGCTGCGATCCGGCATCACCCTATATCGAGTTTTCGGGAGTGGAAACCATTCCCGACGACCCCAGCCGCCTGGTACTGTTGCGTGGCGAAGACAACGCATACGATTTCGACTTGACCGTTGATTCGGCCATGCTCGCGGTATCCCAGTGGAACGGGGATCGGCAACAAAAGGGAATTAGCGATTTCGTTAGCGGAGATCGGAATTCATGGGCGGCCGAACGGTCTCCGCGTTGGGTGGTTCGTTGGAGCACTCCGCTTCCGACAACGATTCCACCCAGCAAGATTGTTGTCTCGGACTATTATCAAGACGGTAGCGTGGTGGCGGGGTTTGATCGGGCCACCCTGCCCCCCCTACCGACGGGCGCGACGCTCCCGTTCGAGCCGTAAATGGCCTCTCGATTTGACTTGGGTATTGTCCGGATGTTTTAATAGTCGAGCTCAATGCATTTAGCCCGGCATCCGCAATCGCAGGCGGCCGGTGCCATCACCCCACCCTCGGAGAAGATTGGATGAAGCGCGCTGCGTTATTGGTTGGTTGCTTTTGGTTGTTCGCGTCGCCCGTGTTCGCAACCAACGAGTTTTCGAAAGAATGGAAACTGAGCTACGCCGGCGACGACGCCCCGGCTGAGTTCGTCAGTGCGGTGCGAAAGGCCGGTTGCAACGTGTGCCACGTCAAGGGCGGGAAGAAAGAGGAGCGAAACGAGTATGGTCGTAGTTTGAAGGAGTTTCTGAACAAAGAAGATTACTCCAAAGAGAAGCTTGCGGCGAACCCCGAACTCGCCAAGGAAATCATCGCCGGGTTTAAGAAAGCGGGTGAAAAGAAAAGTGCCGACGGAAAGGCGTTCGCCGCGAAAATCAAAGCGGGTGAATTGCCCGCCACCGATGCCGGGCTGTAGGCTCAACCTTGATTGGTTCTGCAATTGAAACGAAGACCTTCCGCGCCGAACGTTGAACCCCGTTCGGCGATTTTTGTTTGAAACCTTTGTCACAGCCGTCGGATACTCGCCCCCACTCTCGTCCCGTTCCCTTCAAGGTCACTATGCCCTGCCTACCCCTCGCCCGATTTTTCGTCTTTAGCCTTGCAACCACATTTCTCATGCTTGCTCCTGCCACGGCCGAAACGCCTCAAAAGGACGAGCCCGGTTTCGTTTCGATTTTCGATGGAAAGTCGCTCGAGGGTTGGAAAAAATCGACGGAGAACCCGGACAGTCTGCAGGTCAAAGATGGCGTTCTCGTGATTGCCGGACCACGCGCTCACCTCTTCTACGATGGACCGCTTGCACCGCTGAAGAACTTCCATTTCAAGACGGAGGTTATGACGACACCCGGGAGCAATTCGGGCATCTACTTTCACACCAAGTACCAGGAATCGGGTTGGCCCAAGTACGGCTACGAGTGCCAAGTCAATGTCTCGCACAAGGATCCTAAGAAAAGCAGTAGCCTGTACGGGGTCTCCAATGTCGAATCGCCGCCTCTAAAGGACAACGAGTGGTACACTCAAGAGATCATCGTGACCGGAAAGCGGGTCCAATTGATCGTCAATGGTGAGACGATGGTCGATTACACCGAGCCCGACGGGAAGGCTGCGGAATCCGACCAGTTCGAGCGACGATTGGGCGAAGGAACGTTTGCCTTGCAGGCTCACGACCCCGATAGCACTGCCTATTTCCGCAACATCCGCGTCAAGGTCCTCGACTGATTGATGCGGCGATGGCCCGTAACCGGTGGGGTACCCCATGTCGCGGTTCACTCCGCGCTCGTTCCCGTGCGTGTGCCGTTTGATAATCGTTGGTTTGTCGATGGCTATCGCCTCGACTACCCCATGGCTGCGGGCGCTCGCTGATGAACCGACGGATGAGCGGTCGATCCATTTCTTCGAGACGCAGATTCGGCCAATCTTGGCGGATAACTGCTACGCCTGTCACAGCCAGACGGCCGATAAGACGCGGGCCGGTTTGCGGGTTGACTCCCTCGCCGGGCTGATGTCCGGTGGGGACTCAGGACCAGCTATTGAGCCGGGCGATCCCGATTCGAGTCTGTTGATTCAAGCCGTCCAGTACGACGGCTTCGAGATGCCGCCGAGCGGAAAATTACCGCAGCCATCCATTGAGGCCCTCCGCACTTGGGTCAGCATGGGGGCGCCGTGGCCCGCGGCGTCTGATGATTCGAATTCAGGATCTCTCGATCGCGGCGAAGGTCCTCCGCCGTTCGACTTGAACGCGCGAAAGGACTCGCACTGGGCGTGGCAACCGATCGTCGATCCAGCGCTTCCGGCGATCAACACGACGGATTGGCCCACGCAACCGCTGGACCAATTTGTACTCGCGCCGCTTGAACAGAATCGCCTCTTGCCCGCACCACCCATCGATCGGCGAGGATTGATCCGTCGACTGGCCTTTGACCTGACGGGCCTTCCGCCGACGATCGATGAAGTCGATCGGTTCCTTAATGACAATTCACCCGACGCATTTTCGCGTCTGGTGGACCACTTCCTGGTCTCGCCGAGTTTCGCCGAACGGTGGGCCCGACACTGGCTAGATCTGGTTCGCTATGCCGAGACTCGTGGGCACGAGTTTGATTTTGACGCCCCTGGTGCCTTCCAGTACCGCGATTACGTGACCCGCGCGTTTCAGGAGGATGTTCCTTATGGGCAGTTCGTGATCGAGCAGGTCGCTGGTGACCTGCTCGACCCACCCCGGTTTTCGTCGGGGACCGAAATAAACGAATCGG
>JBGTCJ010000064.1:0-9955 GCA_041748895.1 Pirellulaceae bacterium | reverse complement strand
GCGATGCGGGTCACGGCGGCCGAACTCTTGCCTGAAACGCCGCAGATCCTGCTCGGCCACAGCATGGGCGGCAACTTGGCGACCAACTACGTCCTGCGGCTGCACGCTTCGTCTGCTGTGCCGCAACCGCTTCGGGGCCTCGCGCTTTCGGGCTCGATGTTTTTGCCGCAGAACCCACCCCGCCGGCATCAGGTTTTTGCCGCCTGGCTGACGGGCTACCTCGTGCCTTGGCTAACGATCGCGGCTCCCGTTCGCAGTGAGCATTTGACGCGTGACGCCGCGGCGAGGCAAGCGTCCCAAGATGACCCGCTGAAGCACGGACGCATATCGCTTTACCTCGCGACGCAGTTGCTCGCGCAGGGCAGATTCGCGCTCGATCATGCCGCGGAGATCCGCCTGCCGACGTTGGTCATGCATGGTCAAGATGATCCCATCACGAGCTTTCGCGCGAGCGAGTCGTTCGCGCTTCGCGTTGGGTCGAACGCGCGCTTTGTGCCGTTCGAGAAGATGCTGCACGAGATCTTTCACGAGGCCGATCGCGACCTCGTCGTGCGCGAATTGATCGATTGGATCGACTCGCTCGATCTCGAGCAGACTAGCTCGAGGCCGATGGAGACGATCGAGCGTCGTCATGACATCGGGCCCCGCAACCATCGAGCGTCATGATGCGTCGCGACACTCCGGACGTGCCGCACGCCGATGAAGGCTGGGATGACGACGAGCAGGACGATGAAGACGGGCAGGAACAGGCTTTGGATGATGATTTCGACTACGACGATTTCGTCGATCGCGAGTTTGGCGGCTCGAAGGTCAGCACCCGGTTGCCGCCCCTGTTCCGGTGGACCGCGCTCGGCATCCTCGCACTGATCGCGATCGTGTTGATCCGAATGCTCATTGAGGCTTTGGCACGATGATTCGAGCCGATGAGGGTGTCAGTCGCGAGGGGCTGACTGTGTGTCGAGATCTCCTTGAACGAGGGTTGGTCCATGCCGTCCGTTACTTTTCGAGCGTGGACTCCACCAACACCGCGGCGAAGGACGATCTGGTCAACGGTGACGAAGGACCCTATCCCAAACTGTACCTTGCAGATTCTCAAACCGCAGGTCGGGGTCGACACGGGCGAGTGTGGTTGGCGGATGAGGGAACCCTCACGTTTTCGCTTGCGATCGATCTGGCGAAAGGTGGCATCCGTGGAGAGCGTGCCGGCCTGATGTCGATTGCCAGCGGCGTGGCGGTGGCGATCGCGGTGGAACAGGTTTGCGCGCCGCACATGGCCAGTCTGAAGTGGCCCAATGACATCTACCTTTCCGGCGGCAAGTTGGCTGGTGTGCTGGTCGAGGCGGTCGCGAGCGCGCCCGATCGTCTGATTGTCGGCATCGGCGTCAACGTCGCGAGCGCGCCCGATCGGACGGCACTCCCTGGTGGTGCTCCGGCACGATCGATCCATCAGGTTGCCCCGGGGAGCGGCAATCGCTACGGCCTTCTGGAAGAACTGGTGGGCCATTTGTTAAGCGTCTGGGAGCAGCTGGCACGCGAGCCTCACTCGGTGCTGGCGGAGTTTCGAAGGCGATGCCTGCTCACCGGCCAGATGGTTCGCTACGGGACTCAGGTGGCTGAGGGAGGACCCATCGATGGCCGCCGCTCGTTCGGCCGATGCGTGGGCTTGGCCGACGATGGGACGTTACTGATCGAGAGCGATGGCCGCTCGATTGGACTGCGAAGCGGCGACGTCATTCAGATTCGCTGCTGAGGCGACGAGCGATGAGGTACCGCCTCGCCGTCCCATCGCCAGGAGCCGGCCCATGGATGGCACCAATCGGCACGGATGCTGCCGCTCAAAAAATAAATTCCAAAAAAAGCCATTTTCCCGGGACGGATGCGAGCTGATTTTCGCATTGATCACTGGGAGTGATTTTTCACCTCACCTGCGACGGCTGGGAAGGCGATCGCGACGGCGACGGTCTGGCTGACCTGCAACTGCAATTGCCGTTCCTACCAACCAAGCAGCCTATCTTTTGGTGAAACATGACGGGGCCATTGATGAAACGCCGCTACTACTGTGCATTCACTTTGGTTTGCGTCGCCCTTACCGTCGTCTCATCGAACACCGCGAAGGTCATCCCCGACTGGATACAACGGTTGCCGGTCAAGGGTGTCAGGGCTGCGGACCAATTATTGGATAAACTTTGTGACGCCGGTGCGAAGCGATTTGATCCGGCGGTGGGAGTGCCGGACGAGGAATCTCTGTCGTTTGCTGACGCGCCTGACAATTTCAGCCTCATCGTTGATGCCGCTTGCCAAGAAGATGGACGCATCGTTGTGGTCGGCTGGCATCCGCGTGACTTTTCGGTCGCGCGTTTCTACCCTGATGGCAGTCTCGATGAGTCGTTTGGACGGAGCGGGCGCGTCGTGACCGATTTTGGATTCTTCGACACAGCTCGCAGCGTCGCAATTCAAACTGATCGTAAGTTGATTGTCGTAGGCTTTGCTTCAAATGAGAACGGTGGCTCGCATGATTTTGCTCTGGCTCGCTACGATGCCAATGGCTGGCTTGATCAAACCTTTGGTGATCGCGGGCTCGTCCGTACAAGCCTCAGCCCCGGATCTGATCAAGCGGAATGCGTATTGGTTCAGACAGACGGAAAGATCTTGGTGTCGGGGTTCGCAAACGGCACGTTCGTCGTGGTTCGGTATCATGATGATGGGTCCGCGGATGAAAGTTTCGGCAGCGGTGGTGTGGCTCTGGCCGACTTTGAATCGAGTTTTTCTTGTGCCGTGGATCTGGCAATCCAACCGGACGATAAGGTCGTGGCGGTGGGGCGCATTTACGCTGAAACGGACTACGGTTTTGCAATCGCACGCTACCACTGCGATGGCAGCCTCGATACAGGCTTTGGGAGTCTTGGGATGGTTGTCAACAGATTTACAGACGGTTCCAGTTGTGCGTCGAAGGTGTCGGTTCAGCCCGATGGCACCCTTGTGGTCATCGGCGAAGCGCCAGGCGAATCCGGCGGCGAACTGATTCGCGTCTGCTACGACTGCGAGGGTCGCCTTGATACCAGTTCTTTTGCTGAGGGGTTTACTTTCTGTGAAGTGCCGAGCCTTGATCGTCACTGGCTTCTCCGTCGCCTGGAGGCGTCAAGCTATTTCGACACGGGCGTTTTGGAATGCCTTCACGCCAGTCATCAATGAATGTGGCAGATTGTTTGAGAACCACCGCTCGACAGAATGCAAAGGGGTCACAGAATTCACTGGGGTCAGCGACGGTCTTACTTTTTGTCAATGACAGATTCTCAAAACATTTTGGAATTCCTTTCTGTGGCAACGGTGTGCGGTCAGGGGCCAGCCCCCGAACCCCCGAGATTTTTTTAGTATGGCGAAGGGCGTTCAATGATGTTTTGTTGTCGTGACTGTGAACTTGAACTATCCTGGGATCGCTCAGTGAAACGTAACAGGCTCTCTGGAGACACAATTCAGGTAAGCGCAGTACACCATCTCTTTGAGGCTAGCAAAGGGATGGCCTAGCAGCCAGTATTCCATCGCTGATTTGCTTTGTTCTGGACCTAGCCCATTGCTGCGACGATAAAGCGGCGGTGGAGGTTTTGCGATCGGGTGCCTCCGCCTTTTTTGGTTGTTTCAGATCAACCGCAACGCTCGCTCAGAGCGCACCTGGGGAACTGCCCGGCGGCGACTCGTTCGGTGCTCCAGCAGCGAATGAAGGCTGCTCGTCGAACGCCTGGAGCGAGTTTTCCCTGGGGTCGCGAGACAAGTGGGGGCTTCAGATCCGATCGATTGCACGGCTTCTCGAGAGGCTTGACGGGGAATGGCGCTAACGCCAGCTGCTTCCGCGAAGCGACGATTGCGCTGCTTCGGCACGCAAAAGATCTTTACCGCACAATATTCGTCAGCGTCCCTGGGATCAGCGCTAGCGTATGGGTCGCCTGCGCGATCACCGAACGAGACATCCATTGACCATCGTGAGTGTCCGATCGGCCAAGTCAGCGTGAGCGGTATGGTGCGTGATCAACAGCACCGCATTGCCCGCATCCGCGTGAGATCGTAGCGCCCCATAAATCATCGCCGCATGGCGCTGATCAAGATTCGATGTCGGCTCGTCAGCCAACACGACGGATGGTTGACCTATCAGGGCTCGCGCGACAAGTACTCGGCGACACTCCCCTGCGCTTAGGCAATCGACGGAGTGCTTCGCGCGATCCATCAAGCCGAATTCGCTCATCCAAGCTTGAGCCCGACCGTCCGAGCCGGGAGACCGATCGCCCAAACGGATGTTGTCCCGTGTGTTCAGATAAGGGATCAGCGGAAACATCGGCAGAACGATGCCAAGGTAAGTTCGGCGAAGGGCATTCCGCTCGCCGGGGCTCATCTCGTCAAAACGTCGACCGCCAATACAAATGGTTCCGTGCGTCGGCCGCAATAGACCGGCCGCCATCAATAAGAGGGTCGTTTTTCCACTACCACTTGCGCCAGAAATCTCTACCAGCTCTCCGCGCCGCACCGCAAAAGTTGCCTCCTGAACCGCGTCCAACGGCCCCCCTGCGGTTTCGAAGCGTCGACGCAGGCCGGTGCATTGCAACACAATTTCACCGCTCACCTTCAGCTCTCCCGCAGAAGGGATGCTGGATCGATTCTGGCAGCCCAAGCCGCGGGGACCATTGCCGCGATCGCTGATACAGTCCCACCGAGACTCGCTCCGATCAAGAGCCACTGTATGTCGAGTTCTAAATCAGGCCCGCCCCCGAGGATCCATGGGGTCATCGAAGCCACGGCGATCCAGGCCAACGCGACGCCGAACAGGCCTCCGACGACACCGATGATCGCTGCCCGGAGCCAAAGCAGAGCCGCGAGTTCCCACCCACTGTAGCCAAGCGAAATCAGTAACCCCAGTTCGCTACGGCGCTGATGAGCATTGATAAATGCCAAACCCGCCAAAGCAATCACCGCCAAAACGACCATCAGCGGTGCAGCGATCCCGGCAACCCTCTCGGCCACATGGCGCTGACGTCGACGGGCTTCGGCCATTCGGTCTTGGCGAATCAGCATCGTGCCTGGAAGCAGCGGCTCCAAAATCGATCGCAGGTATGCCTCCGGGTCAAGAACATCCGCGTCGCAATGACACTCGATCGCACGAATTTCATTGAGTTGGCCGGGCATCCCCAGCATTTCTTGAATGATCCGCAGATCCCCGAAAATGCGGGCATCGTCAACGCTGCCCGTGGAGGCGAGGACGCGGTCAACGCGAAAACGGCGACCGAGCACCTCGAGGTCCTGCCCTTCCAATACATCACGACGTGCCGCCGCGGCAGACCCCAGGATGATCGTGCCCGACGCCTGATTGGCGCTGCCGAACACCGGCGGCTTTTTGCCATCACCACCAAACAACTCATCTCCTACTCCGGTAAGGATTGCCTCCGAATCACCCCAGGGGATCGTTCTTTGCAGCATCGGGACCAAACGACTCGCGACGTTCTGTTGCACCAATCGCTCGAGTAAGCGCTCGTCGATCGCGCCGTCGGCGTAACCCTTGATCCAATAGCGATCGAGATCCGTACCCGCGGGGATCAGTCGAAGGTTCAAGCCCAAGTCACGCTGTATCACACGCGTACGGCTTGCCGCGAGATCGGCGATCGCGATGAAGAAGATGACCAGCGCGACCGAGACCGCCGTTACGCCCGTCCAGACCAGTGCGGCCCATCGTCGATGTGTAAGTTCAAGCCAAAGCAGCGTTAGTACTCTCATCGTTTCCGATCCGGTCCTGAGGAGCGGAAATCAAGCAACACGCAAACGGCGACGATCAACGCCACAAGGCCTGCTGCGGCCAGGACAAAGACCACCGCGCCGGTGCGTGAGAAATTTCCCTGACTACCCAAAGGACTTCCAGGCCGCTGTGTCTCGGGTCCGCGCGATCGGCCGGCCTGCCCAAGCGATGGGCGCGAGGGCGCATTGACCGTGAAGGATTCGGTATCCGCTGTCGCGTCGTCCCCCGGGGCCGCGTCAAACGCCCATCCGTCTCCCTGCACGACGATCGCTCGAACGACCGATTCCGGGGATGCCAACACGAACGAGTCATCCCCCCAGTTGGCTTCGAGGCGGTCAGCCTTTTCGTACGGATCATCTGGTGTTGCACGATCATTCTTGACAGCCCCGCTCGGCAACCCATCATCAGAGTCCAATGTCGATTCCGTGTAGCCCAGGAGAAGACTTTCCAGCGGGCGCCGGGTGGCGTCAGCCCGTGAATTGGGGGTTGCTGATGACTGCGACATTCCGCGGGAAAGGATCCGCACGACCTCGGCGTGAACCAGTGGACTCTCGGGATCGAACCCCAACGACTCGGCAGCCTGTTGCCGATGGACGGCCCGCCACGCGATCGGCAGGGTTGGCTGGTGCACCCAATCACGCGACGACTCGCACTCGCACGATTCGCCGATCAAGGCCAATTGGGCCAACACCTCGGCGGTAACGATTGATGACCCGTGAGCTGGCGGCCCGGCTAATCGACCAGCCCCGTAGACGACGGCGACCGTCGGTTGCTTCGGATCCACTCCTGTTCCATTGGTGGACAATGACCACAGCAGCACGGACTCCGCCGCACGCTGCGAATGATCGATGGTGATCAGTCGCACCGGTAGCGCGATGGGACGAGGCAGCATCGGTTCGATCCGCCGAAGCGCAGCCACCGAATCGTGGACCACGCGAAGAGCCTCGGCATTGGCGTTTTTGTCTGACCCGAAAATCACGAGAATCTGGGCAAACGTACTGGTCGCGTGGTCGGCGAGCGAAGCCAACGCTCCCGCGTCAATTTCGGTTGCCAATTTCCGCTCCACCGCGCCGCCAAGTTCCTCCGCCGTGCCCGCGACGGCGATTTTCAGACGAAGTCCATCGGGGGAAACGATCTCAGCTGACCACGATTCTACCGAGCGTGAATCATCGATAGCCCGCGTGGGTTGACCGCTGCCAGTCAGCTTGAATAACAGACGCAAATTCAATGCCCTCAATGGCTCAGCCAATTTCTCCAACCCCGGGTGTGCCTCGGGCCCGTCGATCACAACCGCGTAGGGGTTTCGATGAATACTCACAAAACCGATGTCACGAATCGTGTACTTGCAGGCCGAAGCCGTGGATGGGGTCGCTGCAACCAGCCATCCAATCACAAAGATGGTTGAGGCCTTCAGCGCACATACGTTGACGTGAGGATCATCATTCATGAGATCGCCCGATCGGTGAGAACCCCATCGACGTTTCGATCCAGCCACCGCACGAGCATCCTCCGCCGCCCTCGGGCGAGAGCAGCATCCCCTCAGCCGGGATCGTGCTGATCCAGCAATCCGGCCGAGCTCGATCCCACCGCGTCGCATCGCCAGAGACCTGATCCCAAATCGTCAGATTACCCGCCCGAAGGAACAGCGCATCGCGGCTGGCGGTATAAGTCCCACATTGGTGACCCTCGGGAAACTTTTCCGATAGCACCTTGCCGTCAGCCAGCGCGAGCGTCAGAGGCCGCAGATAAATTCTGTCACCCACGACTGCTGGCCGCGAAAGATGCTTGCCGTGGTGATCGGCCTCCCAGGCATAGTTCCCTCGCCAGACGGCCCCGCCGTCGCTTGCATTGATCGCATACAGCGAGAACGAACCTCCTTTGCTCGTTTGAAGAATGAGACGACCGTTTGCGTAAACCATGTAGGTTGCCGCCTCGCCCTCGGAAGGACGGGCGGGAACGTCCCAAACCCGCCGTCCCGTCTGCAGATCCAAAGCGACCAGCCGCAGGGAGCCCCAGAACGCAGCGCCGTCAAGCCTTCGCGTCTCTGCCTTCAAAAGGTCAGCGTCTCGCGATTCGAGGAAATAGATCATTCCATCACCCAAGGTGATGGTCGAATTGACGATCAGACCATTGTGGTAAACCCATCGCCGCTCGCCTGAATCGACATTCAACCCAAAAAGAAGCTCCGAACAGACCTTCTTGGCATGTTCCCCCGACGTCGCGTCGTACCAGTTTTCTGTTCCCCAAAAACCTCGAAAAGGCGCTTCGGCTTTCACCCCGCTCCCGAGTAGTACATTCTTCTCGCGAGCTACAAATCCCCAGTGCAACTCATGCGCGGTCGGGTTGACCACGTCGTAGCGAACCACCCGTTCACCGGTCGCACCGTCGAGCACCAAACATCGGTCGCGAAGTGCAAGGAATAGTCGTCGCGAGTCGGCGCACCAGTTGGAGCAATCGCGCGGCACGTTGAAACGCACGAAATCGGGAAGCTCCGCCGACCAGAGGATGGTTCCGTTCTGCGCATCGAGCGTGATGACGCGCTGAAACCCCTGCAAGTAGAGACGTCCATCAGCAGCCAGTGGCGATGGCTTGCGGTTGCCACGATCCGATTGGTAACGAGGCCCCGGCCGACCAGCCCAGGCAACTCGAAAATCGTCGCGACGCCGCGCCCCGGACAAGGTTTCGCCCGCATACGCGCTGTTGTCGGCACTGCCATACATGTGAGTCCATCCGGCCGCACCGTTGAATGGTGGCGAACGGTAAATCGTCCATCCCTTCGGATCCGAGAAAACGGGTTTCGAGGCATCAAACGAGTCGGCCCGCGCGACCTCCGCCTGATCGACCCAACCGGGCCGCGAAACAGCGATATCCCGATGCGCCAGCAGCACGCCGCCGGGTTGCAGGAGCTCCTCCAAGTACCCGAAGTCGACGTCAATCCATCGATCGATTTGGGTGCTCGGTGGCAGGACCACCAGGTCGAGACTTCCGGGAGGGATATCGACGTCCGTCGGGCGGACGGCCAACTTTACCGAGACAGGCCTTCCGTAAATTCCTGCATCCAACAAAAAAGCCTTCGCCCGATCGTGGTTGGAGCGATCGGGTTCGTAAACGATCACGTCCAAACCCCCGCTCATCGCTAGCGCGGCCGCTATCTGCCCCGCGTCATCGGTCGACCAAATCAACGCGATCCCGCGAGGCTCACGGCGCCCTTCCAGCCTGAGCAATTCATCGGCAGCCTCCCACGTGGCCTCGCTCAGGACCACACCGGTAGGCAATGCCCGCGAATGATCGAAATGGGTGTCGCATTCGTATCGCCTCGAAACGTACGCTCGTCCCTCGTGATTCCAACGAATCCGAAACGAAACGATGGTGTCACCGGTTTCGATGTGAAGTTCCACACGATGCTCGCGGGTCGGCTGCCCGTCGTGAGTGTCAATTATTCTGGCGGAGCCGTTAACGATTTCGAGCAGACTTGTTTGGGCCTCCTGCGTTGTCCACGTGACCTCCGCAACTCCTGATCGCGTGAATCGGATCTCCGGTCCGTCATGCGGGGCGTCTGCCAACGCCGTTAGGTCCGCGACCGGTTCCTCCACGTCGCCGATTTTGCTTGGCGGCAATCGAGCGAATTCGCCTTCGAGCGTTTCAAAATGAACCGCAATTTCTTCCGCAGGTAAGACTCGGTCGTAGAGCCGCACCTCGTGAAGTTGTCCCTCGCTGAAATAATGCTCGTTGTCGTCGCGGTACGAGCCCAATTGGTAGAAGGCGCGCTGCGGATAAGCGATGGGGCCACGTTGCAAATCCGAGTGCCCCACCTCTTCGCCGTCGACGTACAGCCGAATGGTCATGCCGTCATAAGTTCCCGCCACATGTTGCCAGCATCCCAATCGAATTTTTGATTTTTCGGATGTCACCCAAGTCAACGCATCGGGTCCCTCGGTGCCGTTGACGGCGAAACCAAATCGGTCGCCCACGAAACCGAGGATCCAACCTTTCTCGTCGGCACCGTTGTCCTGCATCATCCCGAGCAACCCGCCCCACGCTTGCGGCTGATCGATCCTCACCCACGTCGTCACCGAGAAATCTTGATGCGGACTTCGGACTCGGCGGAAATCGCTAGCCACTTCGGCATCGGTTCGCCCGTCCAGAACGAGTGCCTGTCGCTCAGCGGCGGACTCGCGA
>JBGTCJ010000063.1:0-7783 GCA_041748895.1 Pirellulaceae bacterium | reverse complement strand
CCCGGCGGACTCACACGCGTGGCACTGCGAAAAGGCTCGTTGGTCGTCAATTCATCTCAGGGCGGCGGGAGCAAGGATACCTGGGTGGTCGCGGCGCCGGGACAGGAAGTGGTCGAGACCAGCGCCGATGAATAGCGACCCGGAACGCCGATGGGCGACGCCCTGACGATCACGCGCTGACGATGCCGACCCCAGTCGGATGTGGACTTCCATTGACCCCCTTTTGGACCTGCGATGCTTTCTCGAGTTGCCGAATCGATTTACTGGATGGCCCGCTACGTCGAACGAGCCGAAAACACGGCGAGGTTTGTCGAAGTCACGTTGAACCTGGTGCTCGACCAACCGATGGGCGTTGACGAGCCCTGGCGGCCACTGATCAACGCCACCGGAGATGACGAGGTCTTCAACAAGTCGTATGGCGTGGCCGATGCCGGATCGGTGATGCGATTCATGGCCTTTGATCGCACGTATAGCAACTCGATCATTTCGGCCTTGCGTTTGGCCCGCGAAAACGCCAGATCGGTTCGCGAATCGCTTTCCTCCGAAGCGTTCGAGCAAATCAACACGCTTTACCATTTCGTCAATGCCGCGGCGCGAGCGGCCCAGTCCCCCGACTCTTCGACCGAGTTTTTCGATTCGATTCGACGGCATTGCCACCTGTTGACTGGAATTCTCGATGCAACGATGTCTCACGACACCGGTTGGCACTTTGCCAACGTCGGCCGTTTACTCGAGCGGGCCGACAAGACCTCGCGAATCCTCGATGTCAAGTATTTCACCCTGCTGCCGACGATCGATTCGGTCGGCACTTCACATGACGATCTGCAGTGGTCGAGCCTCCTATTTTCTATCAGTGGTTTCGAGGCCTACCGGAGGCATCACCACATGATCGAGACCAAGAAGGTGGTCGACTTTTTTCTATTGCACGAGCAGTTCCCAAGGTCGGTGCTGTTTTGTGTGGAGAACACGCGTCTGTCACTCGTGTCGATCCGAAACGGTTCGACCGATCCTCGTCATCGCGCCGCGCTCGATTTGGTCGATGCGCTGCTGCTTCGACTTCGCAAGACCAACGCCGCCGAGATTCTCGCGCACGGCCTGCACGAATTCGTCGACGGCGTTCAAGAAGAAATGAACGCGATCGGCGATGCGATTACCGAAACCTATTTCCGCTAACGACGTTCTCGCGGAGCTCGACTGTCGGCCGGTGATCGTCGGCGCGAGGTGTGGCGGTCGACCAACGCCACGAACGACGGGACCAGGATCGTGCGGACATAGAACGTGTCGATCAGGACTCCCAAACCGAGTGCGAATCCGAGTTCGACAATTCCGCGAAGCGCCGCCGTCTGCGATGCACCGCCGACCCCGATGGCCTCGAGCACGCCCGGCAACCAAGCCGATGCGGTCATGCTAAAGAATGTCGCCGCCATGACCAATCCGCATGCCGTGATGATCCCACCGGTTCTCGCCACCGCGCGCCGCAATGCCGAGAGCCAACCGCCATGTTCCCGCTGCTCCTCGATGATGCGGGTCACCAAATAAACGTTGTAGTCCTGACCGACGGCAACCAGAATCACGAACAGGAATAGAGGCAGCTTCCAGTCCAAACCGACATAGTCCGCACCGTATGCCAGCTTAAAAAAACATGCGGTCAGGCCTAGCGTCGCGTAATAGCTCAAAAGGACCGTGGCGATCAGATAGATGCATAGCCAAACACGGCGGAGGACGAGGATCAAGATGGCAAGGACCGCCAAAACGACCGCGACCTTGATCCGGCGATTGTCCGAGAGCGTGACCGCACGGAGGTCGATGATCGAAGGGGTCGTGCCGGCCAACAAGACCTGCGCCTGATACCACGGCGAATCGGCTTCCCGAGTCAATTGACGAACCCAGCTCCCCAGGGCCTCAACCTTTTGCGCCGTGCGAATGTCGAACGGGTCACCGCTCATGACCACGTCCAGACGGACCAAACGATCGGCGTATTGAGGGATTTCTGAGAAGAAGTAGTCGCGGGTCATGCGGTGCGTTTTGAGGGCGCGACGCTTCCAGGCATCCTTGCTGAGCAGTCCCATATTTCGCGATGGGGGAAAATCACCGAGCGGGTCCTCGGCGGAGCGGACCGCGGCCACACCATCGAGCGAGTAAAGCGAATCCGAGAGCGTCCGCGCGTCCTGCCTGAGTGTCTCGCGGGCATCGGGCTTGGGACGCAGCAGCAGGAGTGTGGTGGGATTGATCTCACCGATGTCAAAGTGACGCTCGAGAAGCGCCAAACCACGACGGCTCTTGGCCGAGGGGTCCAGTTGGCTGCTCAGGTCATAGGTCACTCGCCCCTCATTGGCGACGCCGTAGGCCATCGGTATCAAGAGCAACCCCACGCCGAGTGTCAGTGCCAGCGCGGGATAGCGAGTGAGCCACAGGGCGATCAAGCCCCATAGCCCGGTCGGCTCCGTTCCCTCGCGCTGTCCGATCAGGAACGAAGGGTCGCGATGCAGCTGAGTCGAAGAAGGCCAAAAAACTCGCGGGCCGAAGAAGCGGAGCAGGGCAGGGGTGAACGTCAAACAGACCAACATCCCGACGCCCAAACAGATCGCGACGATCGGCCCGGTGTGGCGGAACTTTCCGAATTCGGCGATCCTGAGCATCCCCAACCCAACGATGGTGGTCATCGCGCTACCGATCAACGCGCCCGAAACACCCGACAACGTTCTTCGGCACGCATCATGCCAGTTGCCCAGAGCCGCCTCCTCCCGCAACCGTGAGATCAAAAAGAGGCAGTAGTCCGTGCCTGCCCCAAAAAGGATGACAACAACAAAAATGCGACTGGTTGTGAAAATCCGCAGATCAAGCCAGGGGAGCGATTGGTCGCGCGAGAGATGAGTCAACCAGGCCACCAAGGCGCTCGATACGATCACCGCGACACCGATCGATACCAGGGGAATGGCGACCAATAGGGGAGCGCGATACACGAATCCGAGGATTGCCAAGATCATCACCACCGTTAGCCACTCGGTGTATCGGATGGCATCGCGGGCTGCCGTCAGCGTTTCGCCGCCGATCGCCGCAGAACCGGTTGGGAGGATCTCGAGCCCGGGCCGAACGATCGCCGCGTGCCTCCGCTCCACGTCGAGGATCAGTTGGTTGACGGCTTCGAGCCAAAGAATGTTGTGCGTTGCAGCCAGTTCCGCGTCGGATTGGAGCACCGCCAGTCTCGCGGCCGGATTGGCAAGCCGTGAACCCAACAAAGTGTCCTTCCAACTGATCAACTCGACCATGGATGACCAAGCGACCAAGTCGCGTTCGCTTGGGGTGCCTATCCCCGAAGCGAGCGATGGGTCGAGCAGGATCGCGGCCTGGCGATCGGTTTGCGCGAGCTGACTTTCGCCCCGCCGCGTGAGCAGTTCCGCGCGATCCCAATACGCCACGGACAGTCGGAGCGAACGTTCCGGAATCGACGTAACCAACTTCAGTTCGCTCAGCGTGTCGAAGTATTGTTGGTCAAGGCGAATCGATTCGTCGAGTGCCTCCGACGCGCGCAGGACCCAGCGGGCGGATCGGCTTTCGGGAACCGGAGTACCGGCGGTCCATCCCTCCGCTTCAGCCTTCGCCCACGCAACCTCCGCCAGGCGGTGACAGAGGATTCGTAGCAGATCGAGCGCGACGATTTCGTCGACGCGATCCATCGCGATCGTGCCGCGGCCGATCACCAAGACGATCTGGCTGCGCGCTCGCTCCTGAGGGAATGCGGCGTCGAGTAGCGATTCCGCCCCGATGCTGTTCATCGTCTTGGGAAGGAACTCAAAGTCACCGTCGTCGGCGAGTGTGTTCCAGTCAGGCGAGGTGCTTCGGCCGACGACCGCCGCCAAAATCCAAAAAGCGATGACCCACTTCCATCGCCCGATCACCAGGTGGGCAAAGCGGTCGGCGATCCTCGCGGTTTGCGGAGCTTCGAACATGACTCGAGTTATAACCGCTGTGAATCCCGGGGGTCAGGAATTCCCGCCTTGCTTGAGCGTTTCCATGACCAATTCCGCGGCAATCTCCCCGCTGTGCATGGCACCCTCAATCGACGGAGTTTCGCGATGATCGCCGCAGACGATCACGCCACCGCGTGCTTGCACACTCGGCTTCGCGTCGAGCGTCATCCTCGGTAGAGCGAAAGGTACCTCGTACGTGCGGAGATGTCGCCAATTGCGGACTGACGCGCCGAACCAACCCTCGAGCTGCTGCACGATCGATGGAAGCGCCCTGTCGGCACCGGCTCCACTGGATCGAAACGTGCTCACGGAAATCAGCGTCTGGTTTTGCGGCGCGTACTCGGGAGCGATATCGCTCATGACAGACACCGTGGAGATCGCATCGACTTGGTCGGGTGATGTTTCGTCACCGGCAAGAATCAGCATCCTTCGCGCGTCGGGCGACTGATCGGCAGCGAAATAATGCGTGGTCGTCGCGAACCACGGCGTGTCGAGGTCCGGGGCACCGAGCAACCTGGCCGCCGCGCAGCTTTCGGTGGCCACCACGATCGACGATGCTTCGACGATCGAACCGTCGGTCAACCGGACGGTTTGACCCGATAGCGTCTCAACCGTCTCCCGCAATCTCAAGGTCCCCCGCGGCAACAGCTCGGCCAACTGCCTCGGGATCGCGTCCATCCCCTCGGCGGGGACCGCGATGTCGCCGCAAGCGAACATGCGAAACACGAACTCCAGCATCCTACTAGACACCGTGAGTGTCGGATCGAGGTACACGCCGCCCAGAAACGGTCGGAAGAAATGGTCGATGAAACGGGGGGAAAAACCATCACGCCTCAATCGCTCGATCGTCGTGGTTGCGGGTCGACGATAAAGCTCCTCGAGCGAACCCTTCGATGCGGCGCGGCGAAGCATTGCGATCCGAAGCTTATCGCCGAACGTGCCCACGGGTGAGCACGCGGTTCGCAGGGCTTGGAAAGGACGTCGCCAGGGGTCACCCAACGTGGCGAACGCGTGGCGGTATCGGACGAGCGCTCCCGGTTCAAATGGCCGCAGCCGCAGCTTTTCGTAGTCGAGATACTTTCTGCACGTCGGGTACGCCGTCAGCAACACCTGAAAACCGTGATCGAGTGTGAACCCGTCGACTCGGTCGGTCCGAACGCGTCCGCCGATGCGGTCGGTTGCCTCAAGAACGGTCACTGCGATCCGCTGCCGCACCAACCGTGCGGCGCAGGTCAATCCCGCCAATCCGCCGCCGATGATTACCACGGGGCGAGAAGAATCCGATGGAGCGATGGAACTCATGGACGCACGCTGCTAGACATCAATCGACTTCGTATCCACGACGGACGAGCTCGGCAGCGAGCACCTTTTTGGGTTGGTACTCGCCGTGAACGAGTCGGATCTTGGACGGCGGTGTTTGGAATCCTTCGACGAACCGGATCAGATCGGCCTGGTCCGCATGAGCCGAGTAACCCGTGAGGGTGTGAATCTTTGCCTCGATCTCGAAACGTCGTCCATCAAGCCGCACCCAATCTCCGGCGTGTTGGATGTAATGGCCAGGCGTTCCCATCGCTTGGTAACCGACGAACACGATGTCCGTCTCCGGCTTCCCAATGAACCGCTTGAGATAATTCACCACGCGGCCGCCCGAACACATCCCGCTACCCGCAATCACGATCGCCGACACATTGTCCTTTTCCAATCGGTTCAGCACGGCGCGGTGTTCATTGTGGTCGCGTGTGGTCACCAAGTGTTTGAAAACCAAGGGTTGATCATCGACCTCGAGTATCCGTTTCGCTTCATCGCCCCAGTGGTGCGACAACCTTTTGTAGACCTCGGTGTAGCGGGAGGCCAGTGGTGAATCGACGATCACCTCGATGTGATCGAGCGAGCAGTTTCCGGTGCAAAGGTACCGTTCGAGGATGTTTTCCAGTTCAAACAAAATGTCCTGCGTGCGACCAAGGCTGAACGCGGGGATGATGGTCACGCCTCCGTTCTCGAATGTGCGACAGAGCACTTTTTCGAGTTCCTCACGACGAGTCTCGCTCGGTGGGTGGAGCCGATCGCCATAGGTGCTCTCGAGCACCAACAGGTCAGCGCGAGGCGGGCTTTGGGGTGGGTTCAGTAGCGGCGATCCGGGTGGCCCAAGGTCTCCGGAGAAGACGACGCAGGTCTCGTTTGGGAGTTCGATCTCGATGATTGCCGATCCGAGCACGTGCCCGGCGGGTGTCAACCGAATCCTCGCACCACTGTGGATCCCATGCCACTTGCCATAGGTCAGTGGTCGAAGCAATTCCTGCATCCGTCGGATCACGCGACTGATCAGCGTTGCGTTTTTGGTGAAACCGATCCGCAAAGCATCATCAATCACCAGCGGTAGCAACTCGGCCGTGGGACGGCTGCAATAGATCGGGCCGTTGAAGCCCGCACCCATCAAATAAGGAACCCGGCCCACGTGATCGATGTGGACGTGGGTTAACACTAACGACTGAATTCCGGCGAGGGAAAAATTGATCTCGGGGTTGGGGTGGAAGTGAGCGTCGGTGCCTTGAAACGTGCCGCAATCCACCAACAAACTTTCTTGATCATTCAGATACAGTTGATGACACGAACCGGTGACGCCGTGGTGGGCGCCATGGTGGATGAGCTTCATGGGGTGAATCAGCGTCCTGACCGTAGGCGATCGAAGTACTCTTGCGTGTGTTGCCGCTCGATCCTTGGCAACGTTTGGTTCTCGAGAGGATCGGTTTGTTTTCCGATCGTGTCTTGAACCACTTCCTTGATTTCTTCACGAGTCACCCCCTTTCGATTGGGGCCATCGGCGGGGCCCGTCACCACGCCCCTGCCTTGTTTCGGTTCACCCCGGACCTGAGTCTCGTAGCTATCCGACGGCGAATTGTCCTCGTCGCCCACGCCTTGACCGGTTCCAAAGCCCGCTCCACTGCCGCCCTTCTGGCCGGATGCTCGCTCAGACCCTTCACCCGTGCCTTGGCAACTCTCGCATCCACCACCTCGGCACTCACCGCACCTCATCTGCGCTTTCGCCTGCTCCAACGTGTCGAGTGTCTCCTCAAGGTCCTCGAGCTGTTGCATGGCTTCCTGCATGTCATCGAGTTGATCCGCGATCGACTCCAACGCCTCGACGGCATCGCCCATCTCACCGTTCTGCAGCGATTCGGACGCCTGCTGAAGCGCTTCTGCCATTTGCCTCATCTGGCCGATCTGCTCGTCCTGCGCCTGCAACTGATTGAGCTGCTGTTGCATCTGCGCGGCATCGGCCTCCCGTCCCTCACGCTTGGCCTGATCGATCTGCTGCTGCAACCGTTGCTTGGTGTCTTCGTGCTGCTGAGCCGCCTGACGCAACCGGTCTCGGATCGCATCCAAGTCACGCTGCAATTGCTGTTTCTGCTGGTCGGTCAATTCACCCTGTCTGAGCTTTTGCGCGAGCTCTTCGATTTTGTTCTTAGCATCGCCAAAGTCGCCCTCTCGAATCGCCTTGGCAACACTCTCAGCGGGCCCATTCTCAATCGAATCCATTTTCGCTAACGCTTGCTTCATCTGGTCCGGACTTCCGAGTTGCTCACGTCGCTGTTCGAGTTGTTTCTTCAGGTCGTTGATGGCAATCAGAGCGTCTTTCTGGTCGACCGAATCACGCTTGGTCAGACTTTCGAGGTCGGCTTCGAGCTTGCGGAACAAATCTTCCGCGTCTCTCAGTCCCGACGCTTCCGCTTTGCGGCGTTGTTGCTCGACCTTTCTCTTGAGTGATTCACTGGCTCTGCGGACCTCGGCCTGACGCTCCACGCGGGCACTGG
>JBGTCJ010000062.1:0-3421 GCA_041748895.1 Pirellulaceae bacterium | reverse complement strand
AGGACCGCGTCTATCGGATTGGGATTGTTGGGAGTGGCAAGCCCTTCAAAAGGGGTTTGACGATACGGCTCGAGGCACCGCCGCCATCGGTCAATGATCGACGCTTCGCGGCAACCCATCGCGACCAATTGCTCCGGGACTAGCAGGCTTTCCCACGTCGCCTGCGTCGTTAGACTTTTGTAGCGGTTTTGATGGCGACGATAGTGCCGCCGAGGACCGCGCTCCCTGCTCATCGAGGCGTTTGGTCGGTGATCGAATTCAGAACTTCAAGCGATCGCAATCATGAGACGGCTGGGCCACGAATCGATGATGTCAATCGTTTGATTGTCCGAAGTGTGAGCAAACGCTTCCCGGGCGTGCTCGCTTTGGATGGGGTATCGATCGAAGTTGCCGGTGGTGAGGTGTTGGCGGTGATCGGCGAGAATGGTGCCGGCAAAAGTACGCTGATGAAAATCATTGCCGGAAATGAACGCCCCGATGCGGGTGAAATGGAATTTCGCGGTACTCGGATCGACTTCGCGACGCCGCGCGACGCGATCGATTCGGGAATCTCATTGATCCACCAAGAACTCAATCTCGCCGCAAATCTCACGGTTGCGGACAACGTCCTTTTGGGACGTGAGCCGAATCGCTGGGGTTGGATCGACCGCCGCGAATTGTGGCGCCGCGCGGGCTTTTATCTCGATCGGGTCGGGCTGAACATTCCGCCTTCCATGCCGCTTGCGTCGCTCTCGATCGCCGAGCGTCAATTGGTGGAGATCGCCAAGGCGCTCTCCACCCAGGCGCGGGTCATCATCATGGATGAACCAACCAGCAGTCTCTCTCAGGGTGAGTCGCAGCGGCTCTTTCGTGTAATCGATCAACTTCGTCACGATCGGGTCGCGATTGTTTACATCTCGCATCGGTTGGCGGAGGTTCGGCGCGTGGCCGATCGCGTCGAAGTGCTTCGAGATGGACGCAATGTCGGATCGTTGGTCGGCGCTCGTATCGAAAGGGATCGGATGGTAACGATGATGGTAGGCCGGGAGATTCGATGTCAGACGCGAGCGAGTTCTGCGGCCCGAGTGTCCCCCGATCAGGCGAGCTTGCGTATCGAGGGGCTTCGGCCCATCGAGTTGCCGGGCGGACCCGACAGCGCGCCGATCGATCTTCACGTGGGCCGCGGTGAAGTCGTCGGAATCGCCGGACTCGTCGGTGCGGGACGGAGCGAATTGCTCGAAACCATCTTTGGCGTGAGGCGCGCGCGTGGCGGCAAAATCTTGATCGACGGTCGGCCGCTGAGCCTGGGTCGTGCTGACCGCTCGGTGGATGCCGGGTTGGCGCTTGTCAGCGAGGATCGAAAGGAAACGGGCCTGCTGCTCGATTCATCGGTCAGCAAAAACATCACAATGAGTGCGATCGGCAGGGCGCCCTGGGCGCCGCTGACCAATGGCCAGTGGGAACACAGCGAGGTCGCTCGTCAGATCGACCAACTCCATATCAAAGTCGCATCGCAGCGGGTGCAAGTGGGCGCGTTATCGGGTGGCAATCAGCAGAAGATAGCGATCGCGAAGTGGTTGTTATGTCGGCCGAAGGTATTGCTTCTCGATGAACCGACGCGGGGTGTCGATATCGGTGCACGCGAGGAAATCTACGAAATCCTGAGGCAGCTGGCAGCCGACGGCATGTCGATCCTATTCGCGTCCAGTGACATGGAAGAGGTAATCGCCATGAGCGACCGTGTCCTCGTCATGCACGGGGGGAAGATCGTTGGCGAACTGGAGGGAGAGGCAATCGAGGAGGAGGCGATTATGGATTTGGCGGTCGGCCCGGTGCCGGCCGAAGGGTGAGATCGCACCGGGCAGGTCGTGTGATCAGCGTCGACGGGGCTTTTTGCGATACATCGGGTTGAGTGTTCGCCTCGCCGGGGGCTGGCTGTCGATCTCGGCTTGACGCTCAACCGTTTGGATCTCCTGCCGAGTCGCTTCGGGTCGCGCGTCAAAGCCATCGATCGAATCCCGTTTCAATTCGGTGTTGATCCGTTGCTCGATGGATGTCAGGACGTGCCCCTCACCCGGAACGATGAAGGTGAAAGCGATCCCGTCGCGTCCCATTCTGCCGGTTCTTCCGACGCGATGGACATAATCGTCACAGTCCTGAGGGACGTCAAAGTTGATGATGTGCGAAATCGTGCTGACGTCGATCCCGCGGCCGACGACGTCGGTAGCCACCAGAATCTTCAGTTTTCGGTCTCGCAGCTGTTGCAGCACCCGGTCGCGTTCTCGCTGCGCCATATCGCCGTGCATGCACCCTGTCGCCTCGAAGTCGTGCGAGAGTTTTCGCTGCAGCTTGTCGGTCCCACGGCGAGTTCGGCAAAACACGATTGCCTGCTCGGGACGTTCGCGCTCGAGCAGGCGTCTGAGCAAATCGACCTTTTGGTCCTGCTCGACCGTGAAGTAACGCTGTTCGATGGTATCGACGGCCATCGCGTTTTGGCTGCAGTCGATCACGATCGGTTCGTACATGTACGATTCTGCCAATCGGCGGACGGTCGGTGGAAGCGTGGCCGACAGCAGCAGCGTTTGGCGGTCCTTGGGACATTTTCGCAGGATTCGTTCGATCTGGGGTCGAAAGCCGATATCGAGCATCCGGTCTGCCTCATCGAGCACGACACACCAGATCGATCCGGTTCGGAGCGTACCGCGCTGCAGGTGATCGTGAATGCGGCCGGGGGTACCGACAACGATCTGCACCCCGTTCTGAAGTTGGCGAAGTTGGCCGGTCATGTTTTTTCCACCCGCCAAGACCGCGATTTCGGTGGGCACGCCGTATGCCAAACGAGTCGCCTCCTTACCCACTTGGTCGGCCAATTCGCGAGTCGGGACGATCACGATCGCCTGCGGGTCGCGTGTCGACTCGAGCGGGTCGAGCTGCTCGAGGATCGGGATCGAAAAGGCCGCGGTCTTGCCGGTTCCCGTTCGCGCCTGGCCGATCACATCCCTGCCTTCGAGCGCTAGCGGGATCAACTGGGCTTGGATTGGCGTGGAATGTGTGAAGCCGGCATGCTCGAGCGCGCGGTGCATGATCGGCGAGAGGTCCAGATCGCTGAAGAGCTGGGGGGGGTGGACAACGGTTGAGTCCATTGAAGAGTTGCGTCCGGTGGATGGCGAGTTAATTGTCAAAAGTGTACGCCATGAAAGCCACAAATTGAATGCGGTATCACCCACCCCCGATGGGAGTCGCTTCATGCCGACGCTGTCGGATTCCATCGGCGGCGAGCGCCCCAGCGGCGAAAGCCTTCATCGAACACGACCGCCGCGAGCAACGCGCCGCCAATGATCACCATCTCCCATTCCTGCGAGATGCCCAGCACGACGATCGCCTTGTAGAGGCAACGCATCACAGCGGCCCCGGCGATGACGGCGAAGACGGCACCTCGACC
>JBGTCJ010000061.1:0-10668 GCA_041748895.1 Pirellulaceae bacterium | reverse complement strand
CCAATCGATCGAATGCGACCAGTGCGTCGCCATCTCGGCATTCGGTGTAGTCGACGCGCCGGGTGTCTTTCCAATAACTGTGTTCAGGACCCACGCCGGGATAATCGAGCCCCGCGCTCATGCTGTGAACATCGCACGTTTGGCCGTCTTCGTCCTGCATCACGTAGCTGTAGCTGCCATGCAGGACTCCAGGACGTCCATGCGTCAGCGGTGAAGCGTGCTCTCCGGGCTGATCACCCCGTCCGCCCGCCTCAACCCCCACCATCCGCACCGACTCGTCCTCAACAAAGGGATAGAACATTCCCGCGGCGTTGCTGCCACCACCGACGCACGCAACCACGCAATCCGGCAACCGGCCGAAACTGTCGATGCACTGCTCCCGGGCTTCACGGCCAATGACCGATTGGAAGTCACGGACCATCATCGGGAACGGATGGGGACCGATCACGCTACCGATGATGTAATGCGTCGTTTCGACCGACGACATCCAATCCCTCATCGCCTCATTGACCGCATCGCGCAGCGTCTTGGAGCCACTTTCGACGGGACTGATGGTCGCCCCCAGCAGCCTCATGCTGAACACGTTCGGCTTCTGACGGCGAATGTCTTCGGCGCCCATGTAAACCGTGCAAGGCAGTCCGAAATGGGCACACGCCGTGGCACTGGCCACCCCGTGTTGGCCCGCCCCCGTTTCAGCGATCACTCGCGTCTTGCCCATCCGCAGCGTCAGTAGCGCCTGACCGAGCGTGTTGTTGATCTTGGGCGCGCCGGTGTGGTTGAGATCCTCTCGCTTGAGCCAAATTTGAGCCCCGCCAATCGCTCGACTCAGACGTCCGGCGTGATACAGCGGGCTGGGTCGCCCCACAAACGTCTTCAGCAGCCCATCGAGTTCCCGTTGGAACTGCGGGTCCCGCTTGGCTCGCATGTACTCCTGATCGAGTTGATCGAGAGCCATGGTCAGTGTTTCAGGAACGAAGCGACCGCCAAAGTCGCCGAACCGCCCTCGGGCATCGGGGACCTGCGTAGTGGCAGCAGAAGCGGATGCAGGCGTAGTCGAGGCAGTGCTCATGTACCAAACTTCGATGACGGAGGCTGGGCGCCGTTCGGGCCACCTGCCCGCGGACCCCAATTGTCGGCGAACCCAGCCGTACGGTCAACTTGGACTCGCCCGCGATCGATGATACCGCAATACAGACCGAGCGATAACCTTGACCGCCTCACTCTTGCAATCGCCTTCGCGAAACTGGACGCCGAAGCAGGTTTTCGGCATCGACTACAGCGGTGCCCGACTGAGTGGCCAAACGGCGTGGGTCGCTCACTGCGAGGTGCCGCAGACATCCGACTCTCAGTGGCCCACCCCCTCCAAATTGCGGCTCGTGCGGCTCGATCCCGCCGGCCGGTTGGCGGGCGGCGATGGACGCGACGCGGTCAACGCGATGCTCGTTCGTTCCGTAGAACAAGCGCAAGATAGCCTGTTCGGTTTCGATTTTCCGTTCGGGCTACCCGTCGAGTTGGGGCTGGGCAACCGGGTGCGGCAGCTCCGCTTGGTAGCCAAATTCGATGGTGACGCACGCGAGTTTGGTCGATTCCTCGTCGCAATCGCCATGAGGATCGGGCCGACCATGCACATCCGTCGCCAAACCGACCGCGAGACCCAAACACCCTTTGATTGCTACCACTACCGAATCATTCACCAAACTTTCCACGGCATGAAGTCGGTGCTCGGGCCGTTGGCGAAAAATCCCCTGGTCGCCGTTGACCCGTTCCCATCCTCGCGATCTTCTGAAATCCAGATCACCAACCGCGTCGTCGAAGCCTGTCCATCGTCTACCCTGCGTCGAATGGGATTGCCGCGTCGCTTGTACAAACAAACCGCCGGTAAGCCACCGACGGAAGTCCACCTTGCCAATCGACAAACAATCCTTCGAGGCCTTGCCGCGTCAATCCGAATCACGCCGAGCCAGCGAAGGTTGATCCTTTCGAACCCGGGCGGCGATGCCCTCGATGCGGTGATCGCAGCGGTTGGCGTCCATCACGCTTGGCACCACGATGACCATCGACAGATCGCCGCGCATCCTCGCTATCCCAAAGAGGGGCGAGTCTACGCCTGAGCATCCTGTTGATTTCCGCCGAAGAACTTCGTACCGCAACACCGTGAATGAACGATTCTTTTGGTCGCTAACGCATGGATAGACAAAATTCGAGACGTTCGTCGATCTCCATGATGCCGGGTTGAATGTTCTTCGATACATCGAAACACTTCACAACACGGAGAGAACTCACCAATCGCTCGACGATCAGACGCCAGCTCAGTACGACGCGAAACATCAACTCAGCTTAGCTGTGTAATTCTTCATCCCCGGTGTCCATCAGTACTGAGCCAACACACGACGGCACTGCCCACGCGACGTGGGCGAGCCTCCAGTTCCGCACCTCATCCTTTCGCGTCATCGCCCCTGCGACACCTCCTCTTCGCAATTCGCGAGACCCCCCTCGCCGACAACAACGCCCAAGTAGGCCGCCAGTATCTTCGCGACACTCGGTTCGCTCTACTGGAACCAACGCGAACGATTTGTCAGCCTGCTCCAGTGGCTCTCCCAGCTCGGCAACGCTGCCGGCATGGAGGAATGGCACACCGACTCCGGCGCGGCACGTTTTCTGCTCGGTAGACTCAGGAATGACCACGCGTAGTGGCAATGTGATCAGGCTGTAACGATCCTGTCCCCCATCGACTCGCGAAACGCGGATCGACAAACCGTACTCCGATTGTTTCGGGATCGCGACCTCGATACGATCGCAACACATTCGCCTGGGGACGAACGACAACTTTTCAGGAGTAAACGATGTCAACCGTAATTGAGCCCACACATGCCGAAGAACGCTGGCTCGCATGTCGTGTTGATCAGGGCATGTTCAGCGACGAGTTAGCGGTGACTTATCCAGCAACTGGGATGTGGCAGAAGTCGGTTTTTGTGGAGCGGGATTCAGTCCGTGGCGATGTAGGGTCGGTCGGAAAAGTCCGCGTCGCGGTGCTTCGAAAAGAAGGTTCGATCATCGCAGTTCTCCCTTCACCTGAACGCGATATCGTGTTTGTGAAGGCGGGAGATATTAGCGACCAATGATCTTATCGAACGTCGAGATTCATCGAGCACTGGACGAAAAACGTTTGGCGATTGAACCTCCACCGCTACCGAGGTTTCCCGCGAACGAGAATGACTCCAATTGCCCGTATCAGACCTCGTCGGTTGACCTAAGACTCGGGGACGAGATCTCGTACTTCAGGAGCGAACTTGCCCTTTACATTAACCTGACTCGGGGTGGGTTCGCGAGGCTTTTCGGACCTAACTCGGAACAGCGAAAGATCACGACTGAGCAGCCTTACCTCTTGAAGCCGAACCACTTCGTGCTCGGCAAAACGCTTGAGCGAGTGTCGCTTCCCATTGTGACCGAGGGAACTTGTTTGGCTGCTCGCATCGAAGGGAAGAGCTCCTACGCCCGCTGCGGACTTCTCGTGCATTTCACTGCACCAACGATCCACTCCGGCTTTTCCGGCACGATTACGCTGGAGCTGATTAATCTTGGCCCCTGCGATATCGCATTGATTCCGGGCGCAGCGATTTGCCAGTTGATCGTCGAAGAAGTCCGTGGTGTTCCGGTCAGGAACAATAGTCAGTTTCAGGGTCAGAGTCAGGCGGGCGGCGTACTCTCGTAGTGCTTCCTTGAGGCTTCGCCATGAAACGCCACTCTAGCCGCCGAACTCCCCTCGCGCCGTCGGTCCTGAACGCATGCCTGAAGCCCTGGTTTCGTCCAAGATCGAAATCCGTGTGCTACCCGACGCTGCGTTCGGGCTCATTCATGGCAAAGCGGGCGCCATCCGCCGAAGCGATGGCAGTGCCACGGCGTTCCTCGGTAGCGTCAACGAAAGAGCGACCGCATGGAATGGGTCAACGCCTTCTATCGTTTTTTAGATGAGGAATACTCAATGAAAGCTTTCACGACCGAGGTCTAGATCTTGGCCATCAGCACAAAGCCAATGTGGTTTGGTGGTAATAGCCTTTGGGATATTCACAGCAAATATCATGTTTGGTGGGACTATCAAGAACCATCCGTTCGGCCACTATATCTCGCGTTTCGCTTTGACCGGACACTGAATTATTTCGCAAGAGTCAATCGGATCGAACATGGCCGCATCCAATCGACCCAAAATGTGATTGTCGGCCATTTCGTTGCGAACAGACCTCAAAGGACCGTATGCGTTACGACTTAAGCCAACGCCTGGTCATTGGCGTCGCATCGCACCGATCGGCCGTGACGACTGGTCATCAGACGTAGTGGAAAGTGATCGGGGCATCGATATCGCTGTGTAGGCTCGCGTGGACGGGGCATTTGCCTGCCGCCGCTTCGAGTCTGGCTCGCTGCGACGGTTCGGGGACTGCCGCCGCCGAGATGGTGATCTCGGCTGGGAGTCGGGCGATCCTTCGCACGGGCTGCTGAGTCATTTCCTTGATGACCTTGACCGTCATCCCGCTGAGGTCAATGTCGTGCCGTGCCGCAACCAACCCCATCGTCGTTAGGATGCAGGTGGCGAGCGCCGTCGCGACGAGGTCCGTCGGCGAAAACGCCGATCCACTGCCTCCGTTATCGACCGGCGCGTCGGTGATGATCGTCGCGCCACTGGGCGTGTGCTTGGCGACACATCGGAGTTGCCCCTCGTAAAGGGCGGTGATTTCAACGGCCATTTCTCGCGTTCCTTTTTTTGGGTTTAGCCCTGCATGCGGCCCTTTAGCTCGGCCGACAAGTCATCGATTTTGACCCGTGTCTGATGCAACGTGTCCCGATCACGAATGGTAACGGTACGATCTTGCAGTGAGTCCCCATCCACGGTGATGCAAAATGGCGTTCCAGCCTCATCCTGCCGCCGGTACCGCCTTCCCACGGCGCTCTTCTCGTCGTAGTAGACACTCATCTCTCGCTTCAGGTCGGCGTAGATCTCCTTGGCCAGTTCTGGCATTCCATCTTTTTTGACCAGCGGGAACACGGCCGCCTGGATCGGTGCCAAACGCGGGTGCAGACGCATCACGACGCGCGTCTGCAGTTTGCCGTCCTCGTCGGGGGCCTCATCCTCGTGGTAGGCCTCGCAGAGGAAGGCAAGCGCCCCGCGATCGGCGCCCGCGGAGGGTTCAACCACATGCGGCACAAACCGCTCGCCCGTGACGTCATCACGATACGTCAAGTCTCGTCCGCTACCGCGATGTCTGGGTTTTCCATGTTCGTCCTTCTCAACGACCATGGGTCGCGTTGACGGATCGAGTTTTCCCTCCATGTGACTGCGCAAATCGAAGTCGCCGCGGTGGGCAATGCCCTCGAGTTCGCCGAATTCTCCCTCGGGCAAAAAGGGAAACGCGTACTCGATGTCGGCCGTGCCGACGCTGTAGTGGGCCAATTCTTCGACATGGTGCTCCCGCATCAGCAGCGATTGGCTCGACAAACCGAGCGATGTGTACCACGCCAATCGTCGATCCCGCCAATAGCGATACCACTGCTGCGACTGAGCAGGATGACAAAAGAATTCGATTTCCATCTGTTCAAATTCACGCGATCGAAACGTGAAATTTCTCGGCGTGATCTCGTTGCGAAAGCTCTTTCCGATCTGTGCGATGCCAAACGGAATACCGACGCGCGAGCTGTCCAGTACGTTCTTGAAGTTGACGAAAATCCCTTGAGCGGTCTCGGGACGAAGGAATGCGTAATCGTCCTCACCGCCGAGCGCGCCGATAGTCGTCTTGAACATCAGATTGAATTCTCTTGGTTCGGTCAGCGTCCCCAGTTCCTTGGCGTCGGGACCAAGCACGTCCGAAAACGCATCGATTTTGTCGAGAGTCATGCTCGCACCGTCGTAGGCGAGCGAATCGGCGTCTTTGGGACGTAATTTGAAAAACTTTAGCGCCCGTCGCTGAATCTCATCCTGCTCCTGCTCGGATTCCGCCATCGTCGTCACGAAAATCTTGGTTTCCTGATGGGTCACCCACCGTCCACGGACCTGGTCGTAGCGGTATCGCTTTTTCGACTCGCGACAATCCACCATGTAGTCATGAAACATGTCGTAGTGGCCGCTACACTTCCAAATCTGTGGGTGCATGATGATGGTCGAGTCGAGCCCAACCATTTCGTAGGCCGAAGGGGCTCCGGCGGGAACGGTCAATTCGTTGTGACCGGTGACCATGTCCCGCCACCAAGCCTCCTTGAGGTTCCGCTTGAGCTCGACACCCAGCGGTCCGTAGTCCCAGAATCCTTGCAGACCTCCGTAGATCTCGCTCGATTGAAAGAGGAATCCACGCCGCTTGCAGAGCGACACAATCTTGTCCATCGAAGCCATGAGAGCGGTGCACCGAGGAGGGAGCGGGCGATTCATCGCGGAGAAGCGTTCCGCGTCCAGACCGCAGAGTGTAAAAGGTTGGCTCCATCGGGGCGAGATCCCCGATTCGCACCATCCACGCATCGATCCACATCGACGCTCTCGGTCGCTCGCGTGAGGGCGATCAACCCGAGCCCTTTCGGCTGCCTGTGGGCAAACGGGGGTCGCGATCAGGTTTCAGGTTGGAGCTTCCCAGAGCCCCAGCGCGGGATTGCGGATGAAAAAAAAATTCGGAACCATCGCTGTCGGTATTCCACCCATCCCGCATGGTTTTGATGTCGTAGCGACGCATCAGAGGCCCGACGTCGCCATAGCGATAACCCACCGACTCGATCTCTTGACGCGTCAGCCTCCCCGCCGCGTAGACGACATCAAACCGGTTTTCTGGCGACCCATGAATGAGGTGCGCGGCTGCGGAAAGGTTTTCGGCCAGGTCCGGGTGCAATTCGACAAGCCGAAGGACCTCCTGAGAGGTGCGGTATCCGTAGCGGCGGATCAAAGCGTCGATCTGCGGATCTTCACCGAACTCACAGACCTCGGGTGCGAGGATCGTCAGTTTTCCACCCGTCGCGATCGCCATCCGCGAACGATAGATCGCCTTGTTTCCCAACCAAGTGCTGCGAAACTCCTCCGGATCGAGGTAGGCAACGACATGCTCGGGCGCCCGATCGAGATGCGTGAAGTTGACTTCGTAAGCCAGGTCGGCAGCCCTCTCAAAGGTCGCGTGATCGTCACCGATGTACAGGCCACGCGTCTTCAGCTCACCGCCGTCGACCTGCTCGACCACGGTCAACGCATACAACAGTGGCATGTCTCGGCAAAAATGGTCTTGGGCGTAATTGAGAATGAGCCGGAGCGGGGTATTGGCGCGTCCCATCACGCGTTCCATCCCGTACGCCGCGCTAAGGAAATGGCTTTCATTGATCCCGCGGACACCTCCCGTCCCCACGAAGACGTTCTTGTTGTAATTGGCCATTCCGATCACCTCGTGCGGCACGACCTGTCCGATCGAGAAGATCAGGTCATGGCCACCCTCGAGGAGCAACTTGTTGACCTGCGCAGGCCAATCCCGCGTCCAGATTCCTTCCGTCACCTCGCTGACGAATTCCCGCGGAACTTCGCCAATTGTCACCACATCGTCGCGCCAACGGTGGACGCGGAAAAGGTCGTGAGGAATACCCGGAAACATCTGGTCAAGCTGCGCGGGCGTCATCGCATAATGCGTCCCGAGCGCGGGCATGATGTCGGTCACACGGTCGCCAAGCAACTCTCGTGAGAGGACCGTCAGCTCGCCGGCACGGCTTGGCAGACGCGACATGTCGGGCGGCAACAAAAGGACCTTGCGTCGCGCTCCGATCGCATCAAACGTGCGGGAGAGCCCCTCGCGAAAGTCCTCCTCGGTGAGCGAGGCGGTAGCCGATCCGGTCGCAAAATAAGTCGTCACTGTCGCTCCCCGAACCAAGCTGAAATTTTCCCGGCAGTTCCGGGAGGAAGATGAATCTTAGCAGCAACAATGACGCGCGCATGGTGGAGCAGGCCGAACTGGACCGAGTCCGCTGCGAATCTCAATCAACCTGGATCGTCGCAGCCCATCCGACGTTGCTGCCAGTTGATGGCGTGGTCAATTCCGTGGCAGCTGATGCCTCACGAATGATCGTTTCGCCGACAAAATCACCGGTCTCAAGACTGATCCAACGCAGTGAAATCTGCGAACCGGCATCGCCCGTGAGGTCGACCGACACAGTTCCAGTGGTAGGGAAGTAAACCCCGTAGGCCTTCCCGCGGTTCGCCAGCATGTAGGCCTCGTCAGGCTCTCGATCTAGTAACAAGTGCTGGCTTGGGACGCACTCCCACGGAACAATCGCGTCACAGAATTTTCGCGCCGCGGACAGGTTTCGCTGGCCCGCCTCACTGAAACCGAGGTACTCCGATCCCGGGTGCTCACGATGGAGACTGACCGCAGCCCAACCGGCAAGCAGTGGACGCCAGTAACGTGTTTGAGGATTGGGCTCCCTCTCGGCGCCGAAGACCCTCCCGCTTGCGAATACTTTCACGGCATTGATCGGACGCGGGCCGGAGGGTACGCGCTGCACTCGGTCATAGATTTCCGTGAGTCGGTCGTAATGTGCCTGCCCCATACTGACAACCGGTTGAAATTGAAACGCACAGAACGAAAAGAGCTCGCTATGGTTGATCACATGGTTGATCCAAGTGTCGGGAGTGCCCAACGACGTTACTTGCCATGAGAAGGGAAACCGATCGGCCAGCGTCCATGGCATTTCGCTCACTTCGACTGACCGGTTCGCCTCTCGCGCCTTCTCACGAACGTATCCCGCCCAGAAATCGGACCACTCCCGGGACAAGGTCGACTCGTTGGTGACGACGTAGAGCACATGATCGAAGCGAAACGTGATCGACAGCACTTTGTCGACATGTCGCTTCTGCCGCTGCAGCAGCAAGGCGTTGCTCAACGGTTCAGCGGCAGCGCGAAAGAACGGATGTGTATTGATTACCGAGTCGCCGCCTTGCCATTCGTCAGGAAGCCCAGACTGTTGCTGCGTGTAGTTGATGTTGTTTGCCGGACGCCAGGGACTCACCGCGTAACTGCGGCCCGATCCGAAATCAAAGCGATCCCACAACTCGAGTTGAACAACGATGTCACGATCTCGAGTAAGCTCGAGGCCCTGCTCAAAGCGACTCCAGTATTCCTTGTCCCATTGGTCCAGGTCGTAGCGGCCGTCGGAAAGTCTTTCATACGGGAATCGCTGGACGAGGCCATCGTCGAGCCGCTGCTTCACAACCCAGCGCGTATAGTTTCCGCCGAGTTTCGTCAGCGAGTCGAAGTACGCTTGCTGGTCGGGAAGCAGGTAAGGGCTGTCCGTCTGGTTGGCGCCCAGCAGCATCACCGGCTTCCCCTTGTACTGCCAAAATCTCGCGTTTTGTTCGTAAACGCTGATCCCTCCACCGTTCGGCTTCTGTTCGTCAATCGGCTGCTTCATCGGTCGCTGAGCCCCCACGGAAGTAGCCATCAACAGCGACATAACGCAGGCAATCACCGGCATCCAATTCATCAGCAGCTCCTCTCAAAAACTCACGATTTCAAAGCTGAATTCCACGGCCTTCCAGTCACCAATCGACGACCGGCAATTCCACGCCGCCGCATTGCTCTCGAACGAAAAGCTAACACGAGCCGCGAAAAAACTTGTCGATCCGCGACAGCAATGGTTCTAGAACCCGAACGGCCTGAGTCGATGAAGCAAACCGAGCCAAACCAGCAGCAATTGGATCATCCATGAAGCAAATCATCCGACGGCACTCGACGCGCTGTGTGATTACTGGCCGGCCAAACGCTCGCGAACGCGTTTCTGTGACAGTTCCGCGAGCTCCCGCAACTCCTCGATCGCCCTTCCAGACAAACTCTTATGATCCAAGGGTTCTCCAAGAATGGATTGGCACGTCTGGATCGTGCCGATCAGCTCGCCTTTCTCGATTCCTTTCTCAATCCCTTGCTCGATTCCTTGCTCGATTCCTTGCTCGATCCCTTGCTCGATCCCTTGCTCGATTCCTTCCTGACGCCCTTCCTGACGCCCAAGTTCCAGCCCCTCGGCGAGTCCCTGTTCTCTGCCTTGGCTGGACCATTGTTCGGCTAACGTCGGCATCAACTCGTCTCCTCGATCTGGTAAACCTTGCTTGATCGCTGTTCGCAGCGTTTCGTTATCCACGCGGTCGGTACCCTGAATCACATAGTTGACCAACAACTTCACGCAATCCAGTGCCCGATCCTGTTCGCTCATCGCCGCCAGCAAACTAAAAATCTGCGTCAGTTCGCTCGGCAGTTCCGGGCGGAAAATGTATTTTAGCAGCAACAACGACGCGTGCATGAACGCTTCTCCGCGGAGCGTCTGGTCGTCGTAACCACTCAGGTCAAAGAGCTCCATCGAAAACTGCGGCAGAAACTTGGCCAGCGGCGGCGGAACGTCGATCAATTGATCGATTCGCCGGGCCACGTTCCAGCCCGTCGCGCCGTGGTAAATGACCAGCGGAATCACGCAGCACAGAGGCAACTTGTCGCGCAGCCGCCGCTCGTTGATCCGCACGACGTACTTGAGCAACTGAAAAACGGTCAGCCGATCGGCATAGCTTTTGTGTTCAAACAGCAGGTAAACGACCGCCTCACCGCCGCCGACCAGCGGGACGGTGTACAGCAAATCCGATTGCGACGGTCGCAGATCATCGTCGACGAACGAATCATT
>JBGTCJ010000060.1:0-10659 GCA_041748895.1 Pirellulaceae bacterium | reverse complement strand
AGGATCTGTCGATGGTCCCCCCCGGGGTTGGCCATGCGAACGCCTGCCGGTGGGATGTCGTCCAGGTCGCCTTCGGTATGGGGAGGCAATTGGATCGACTCGAGCGGGAACATGTCGAACCATTTCTTTGGCACGCTGAAGGGCATGTGTGGCTTGACGAGCCCCGCCGCAATGAAGAAAGGTTTGTCATGCTTCTTCTGCAGCTGCTCGATCGCGTAACTGACGACCTTGTAGTCGGGCATTTCCTCGTCGGTGTTATCCAGCGGAGCGAATTTGATTCCGCCCACGCCATCGTTTGGTGCGGACGGATGCAGACGAAGGTTGTCGCCGCCCCCCTTGCTGAAGTACTCGGTCCACTGACCTCCATTTCCATAACTGCCGTGATAGACCTTCCCGGCACCGAAGACGTTGTAGCCGCTTTCCAAGAATGTCGCGTTGAGCAGTTTGTCTTGGGAGATCGCCGGGCGCCAATCTTGTGAGTTGAGATAACACCCCGTCGTACTCGGCTTTTGACCCGACATCAGTGCGGCGCGCGACGGGTTGCAGGCCGGAGCCGCGCAGTACGCTCGCGTGAACGAAACACCCATGTTTGCCAATCGGTCAATGTTTGGCGTGCGGGTCTGCGGATGCATTGCGAGGTGGCTGACCCAGTGGTTGAGGTCATCGATCGGAATGAAAAGCACGTTGGGTCGACGGTCTGTGCGATCATCTCCGTGGGCAAAGCCGGATAGGCCAAGTGCCGTGATCAGGGCCGCCAGTGTGAGGGCGGTGTGCCGGGCAGTGATGTTCATGAGCCAGTTTTCCTCGACGGGGTAAAAAGTGAGTTGGGGTGTGGTTGCTGCCGTCGCCAGACGGCGGCCTCGATGCCGCGCCATTCACGGACAGGTCGTTCATCAAAAGGGGAAAAGTCGCTTCAGATCCTCTGCGGAAGGTTGCGTCCCATATTCGCAAATCTCGAACGTCTCCGCAAACTTGACGGCATTGCCGACCGCGTCACCATAACGTTTGACGAGTAGATCGCGAGCACGATTCGCCTCGCTGCTCTGTCGGGCGCTCCAACGTTCACGCAACCACGCTTTCCGTCCCTCGACATCGCGCTCGGGCGGTACTCGGGTCCACCGCTCATCGTAACCGAGCGCGCCGCCTTCGTACGCCTGCGAGGTCAACTCATGAATCGCATCGAGTTTGGTGTCGAAGACATCGTCGATATCGACCGCTATGTCGGCTGCGAACGGATACGGTTTTTGGAAGCCGTCACTTGAGTAAAGGAATACCGGGTTCTTTTCGAGATGGGGAACATCGGGGCAGAAGTAAGGTACGGTTACCATGAATGCCGCGTCCTGAACCAGGACGCCTACGTAACGATGATCTGGGTGGTAATCCCAGGGTCGATGGGCGATCACGACGTCCGCATCCCACTGGCGAATCAGCTGTGTGATGAGCTTGCGATTTTCCAGTGTCGGCATCAGTTCACCGTCATGAATGTCGAGGACTTGCGAATGAACGCCGAGTGTATCGGCAACGGCTTTTGACTCCGCCGTCCGCCGCTGGGCCAACGGCCCTCCGGCCATCTGCCAATGCCCGATATCGCCGTTGGTGACTGATACCAACTTCACATGATGCCCGTGCTTGGCCCACTTCGCCGCTGTACCGCCTGCCTTGTACTCCGCGTCATCGGGGTGCGCGCCAAAGACAATGATCCGAAGTTTGTCCTCGTCACTGGGACCTTGTGCAGTCCCGACCGCCGCTGGGCTCAACATCAACGAGCCGAGAAGTAAAACGTGCGACCATTCAAGCCGCAAGCGTGACGAACCGAGTCTCAATCTCATGGTGGGATTCCGTGGAGGGGGAGTAGGATGGAATGCGGGATTCAGTGAATTGCCTCAATAATCGCGGAACGGGCCTCGCGGTTCGGCTCGATCCATCTCTTCAAGCCACTGGCCAAGTCGATTCTGAAGCCGCTTCGCAACCTCTGGACGTCTTTCCGTTAGGTCCTTCGTTTCACCCACGTCGGTGGAGAGGTTAAAGAGCCCGCCACCCCGCTGGGAATCGATCCACTTCCATTTTCCAACGCGAATCGCGACATCGCCGCGACGCTTCCAGACCATTTCGTTACGCGGCGAATCGATTTTGCCCTCGAGCACGGGAAGCATGTCGAATCCATCGAGGACCAAGCCGTCATCGATGCCAACCCCGGCGATCTCGGAGAGGGTCGGGAACAGTTCCAAACTCGTCAGCCAGGCGTCACTGACCACACCAGCGGGTAGCTTCGCCGGCCAGGAGACGATCGCCGGTACACGAAGCCCTCCCTCGAACATTTGACTCTTCGAACCACGAAGCGGTGCGTTCCCGCCATTCCCACTTCCTCCGTTATCCGAAAAGAAGATGACGAAAGTGTTGTCGAGCTCTCCTCGCTCCCTGATAGCGCTGAGAATCCGTCCGATCTGAGTATCCATATGAGTTACCGCGCCGTAGTAATTTGCAAGTGGCGGTGGAACGCCAATTTCCAGATAGGGCTGGACGTCCTCCTCCGGTGCTTGAACACCAACACGGTCTTTGCCCCTGGATCCCGGTGTGGAATCGGAACCGAAAGCCGACGCGGAATGAGGGGCGTTGTAAGGGAGATACAGGAACCACGGTTTTTCCGCAGGCGTTTGCTCCAAAAATCGAAGCGCCTCTCGGGTGAATAGCTCGGTCGCGTAAACGCCTACATCGTCTTTGGTTCGATCGTTATCGCGGAAGATCGAATGCACCCCATATCGCTCGTGGGTGAAGTAGTCGATCCCGTTGTTCCCGTGACCGTAGAAGGCGTCAAACCCTCGCTGCAGCGGAAGGTAGCGCCTCGCCTGGCCCATGTCCCACTTGCCGAAAACTCCGCAGCGGTATCCGGCTTTACGGAGTTGGTCTGCAAGGGTGATCTCCTTGGGGTCAAGGCCGAGTGTCATCTCAGGCGAGACCAGGTACTCCTCCCACTGGTATTGATGGGCATAGTTGACCATGTCGTTGCGGACCATGTCGTAGAGCCCATTGCGCTGTGGGTAGCGGCCCGTGAGAATAGCGCTTCGCGATGGCGTGCAAGCCGGCCAAGCGACGTAGAACTGAGTCAGTCGAACGCCCTGTTCGGCCAGCCGGTCGAGATTGGGTGTCCGGATCGGTTTGCTGCCGATGCAGCCGAGGTCCGGGTAGCCTTGGTCGTCACTGACAATCAGCAAGATGTTGGGCCGATCGCTGGCCGTTGCCGCTGTCGGAACTGTCGCTTGGGCGCAACATTGCGGCGGGAACTCGAGGGAGGTGAACCACAGGATGGCGGCAATCGCGATGGCACTTCGCGCGATGGTTCGCCGCAACGGCGAGCCCCACTGAAACAGCGTTGTCATGATGGAGGTTGCCTGATCAGGCAAAGTGCGGGAGGGATTTTGTGCGGGTGCAGCGTCCGTGATCGTCCGCTCGAAAAACGAGTTCTGTATAATAGCCGCTCAGCACGCGGCGGTGGAATCATCCTGGCGACCCCACCATCCGTCACGTCTCCTTCCTCTCGATCGCTGAGTCCTGCCCCATGCGACCGCTGCCACGCGACCGGTTCAGGTTTCCATTGGGGTTGACGATGGTGTTGCTATCGTTCGCCGTGCCCATGCATCGCGGTTCGGGAAAAGCTTGTGCCCAGTCGCCGCACGTCCGCACGTCACTCGAGGATCAGCTTCGGGTGATGCCATTGCAGGAGATCGCGCGGCACGTTGAGCTGCGGGGTGATCCGATTCGCGGTGCCGTCGTCTTTCATCGATCCGCCGCCGCATGTGGCAAATGCCATTTGAGCGAATCGCCCGATGCACAATCGCCGCTGGGCCCTGACCTGACCCGACTGGGCCAGGATGCCACAACCGAACACCTGATCGAGTCATTGCTGTTTCCGTCGAAAAAGATTCGCCAAGGGTACGAGACGGTGGCGGTGCTCAGGTCGGATGGGCAAGTCGTCAGTGGTTTGAAGGCTCGCGAAGACGATCGTGAGGTGACGATGCGCGAAGCGTCTTCGCTCGATCGAGAAACGGTCATCCCGCGGGACGAGATCGAATCGATGCACGACCGCGGCGTGTCGATGATGCCCGAAGGGCTCGTGGATACGCTCGGTGGCGCGCGCGAATTTCTCGATCTGGTTTGTTACCTACGGGCGATTTCGGGTGACTCCAGACCGGCCGGATTTGAAGCGGCGGTGGCGACCGCGCTGGAGGATTCCGCGGACGATTTGGCGAATCTGGACCATGCGGGCATCATTGGTCGATTGAACAAACGGGATCTCGAGGCCGGACGAGGAATTTACGAAGGTTACTGCGCGAATTGCCACGGGCTCGACGGCGATCGACCGTCGCTTCCGACCGCTCGCGCTTTGGGCAAGGAACCGTTGAAATTCGGCAGCGATCCCTACAGCCTGTTCCTCACGCTTTCTCGCGGCAACGGATTGATGGGTCCGGCGAATCACCTGACGCCCAAGCAGCGGTATCAGGTCGTTCACTACATTCGCGAAGCGTTTATCGTTCCTGGCGGCTTGGACGCGAAGCCGATCGACAAGGCTTATTTGGCGAGTTTGCTTGAGGGCGATGATCTCGGCGATCAGGTACCGCAGGTCGATCGCGACTTCGGTCCGGCTTTGGCGTCGCAGTTGGGGACCGATGTCCACAGCGCCCTCACGATCCGAATCGGTCCCCTCTCGATCGCCTACAACCTGCACACGCTCGATGTGGCGAGGGTCTGGCAGGATGGGTTCCTCGACCTGCAAAACACCCAGCACGCACTCGGACGAGGCGAGGGAAAGCCGCTACCCAAAGGCGTGATGCTTGACGGATTGGCGGGAACGCGGTGGGGGCATGACGGGACGCTGGACTACGCGGCCGACGATGTTCGACCACGAGGTCAATTGCCCGATCGATGGCTCGACTACCACGGGTATCACCTGCACGGTGACCGGCTGATCCTCAGCTATGCGATCGATGGACGCGAGGTTCTGGAATCGCCCAAAGCGATCGTCGCGACCAAAGGGTCGATGCTTCCCGCAGCTCTATCGCGGACATTCAAGATTGGGCCCGGTGGCCGTTTGTTGCTCGCGTTGCCTGGCGGAGCAAGTGACGCGATCTCTGACGCGGTGGCCGACGTCGCTGAGATACCGGTGGTCCGTCTGAGCGAAAACGCTCAGACGCAAGAGGTGTCTCGCGTGGTGATGCTTGGTGTTGTCGGGGACCGAGAGGGACTCAAGTGGCGGCGAGATGACCGAGGCCGGATCTCGCTCGAGATTCCCGCCGATGCCCATTCAAGAGAGCTTCAAATCATCACCGAGATGGCGGCTGACGATCGCGTGCTCAAGCGATTCGAGCGGCGCGTCATGGGTCGATCGGCCGAAGCGACCCAAGACCCTTCTACAATGCTGGGCGGTGGCGCGACGCGATGGGGCGAAGTGATGTCGTCCATCGGCTATCTGGGATTTGAGCGTGGTGCGTACGCGCTCGATACGATCACGCTGCCCGACTGGACACCCTGGAACACCTGGTTTCGAACGTCGGCGATCGACTTTTTTCCCGACGGCCGTCTCGTCGTCGTGACCTACGGCGGCGACGTCTGGATCGCCACAGGTGTCGACGAGGAGTTGCTCGACATCCGTTGGAAGCGATACGCCGCCGGGCTCTACGAACCGATGGGCGTGAAGGTGGTTGATGACCGGATCCACGTGACCTGCAAAGATCGACTGGTGAGGTTGCACGATCGCAACGGCAATGGTGAGGCCGATTTCTACGAAAGCTTTCATGCGGACCCCGATGTCGCGACCCACTTTCACGCCTTCAATTTCGACCTGCAGGTCGATTCGAAGGGGAATTTCTACTATGCCAAGGGCGGATTGCACGCCGATTTTGAGCTACCCGGCGCGGTCATCCAGGTATCGCCCGACGGCAAGCGCCACGAGGTCCTGGCAACCGGCTTTCGCACGCCCAACGGAATGGGAATCCTTCCCGATGATCGGATCACGGTCAGTGACAACCAGGGGCACTGGATGCCGAGTTCAAAGATTAATGTGATTCGTCCCGGTGGCTTCTACGGTTGGGTCGATCCGAAGCTCTCACGCGCGAGTCGGGGATCGGCCGATTCGCCGCTCCATCGCTCCACAAGCAGCGTGCCCGACGACTTCGATCGACCCGTGGTCTGGATTCCGCACGAGATTGACAATTCATCCGGGGGACAGCTGTGGGCAGACGATCCGCGTTGGGGACCACTCGCCGGGCGACTGATTCACACCAGTTTCGGAAAGGGTTGGATGTACTACGTGCTCAGCCAGGACCTGGACGATGCGACCCAAGCGGCGATCATTCGGCTGCCGTTTGACTTTCGAACAGGAATCATGCGGGCTCGCGTCAACCCGGCCGATGGGCAGGTGTACGCCACGGGGTTGGATGGTTGGAACGGGGGTGGACGTTTTGGGCTACTCGACCAGGGGATTCAGAGGCTTCGTTACACCGGTCGCGCCCACCCAATGGTGACCGAGGCGCGCGCTGAGCGCTCGCGGCTGAGATTGTCATTCAATTTTCGCTTGGACCGTGGACAGGCCTCGCTCCCTTCGGCATACCAAATCAGCCAGTGGAATTACCGCTGGACATCGGCCTATGGATCCGACCAGTATTCGCCCAAAACAGGAAAGGTAGGTGTCGACGAAGTCGCGGTCAAAGTCGCCGAGGTCAGCGACGACGCGATGACCGTCTGGCTCGAGTTAGATGACCTGCGTGAGATCGACCAGTTGAAGTTGGTTGTCGATTTGAAGGACGAATCGGGAGAATCGTTTTCGGAGGAGATCTTCTGGACGATTCACTCGTTGCCCGAGGCGACCGACCCGTAGGCCGACCGACCGATATCCTGACCGATGCGTAGCATGCGTCGCGCGTGTTCCCACGCGCGGCAATCTAGTTGTCGATGCACGTTTCGAGGAAACGGGCGAGGCGGTGGAAGTCGCTCTTGCGTTCAATGAAGCGGACCTTGGTGACGAGCGACACCGGATCGACCAACTCGGTAAACGGAACGTAGTGCAGGTCAAACTGGCCGCTCACGGAGACCATCACACCGTTGAGCTTTTGCTCAACCAAGGCGCGATAGGCCCCGACACCGAGTTGTGATCCGAGGATCACGTCGAAAGCGTGGGGTGGTGCGCAGCGGGCTTCGTAGCCCATTTGGATGCCATTGATCTTGCGGCTCCGCCCCGTCCTTTCGGTGTAACGTGCCGCCAACAGCGTGCTGATTCGAGCGGCGAGGTTGATCGACGAGATGTTGATGTGGCCATGGTCATCGCGTTCGACACCTTCGAGTGATTTGGAAGGAAGGTACTCGGCCAGACCCTCGGCGATCACGATCGTGCCGTATTGTCGCCCCTCACGTTCACGGGCGAGCATCATGTCGACCATTCGGTCGATGAACCGATCCAAGGCAATCACTTTTCGCGATTCACCCGTCTCGGCGTTGGTGATTTCGACATCGGCCAGGGCACCGTCGATATCCTCGACGCTGAGGACCATGCTCGCTTCGCCCGCGATTGCGGCACCGTAGGCGAGCCACCCGGCGCTTCGCCCCATCGCCTCGCAGACAAAATAGGCCCGTCCGGCCGCCGCATCAAAATTCAGATTTCGAATTTCTTCCGCCAACGTCTCCACGGCGGTGAAGTATCCGAAGGTGAAGTCGATACCGCTGTAATCGTTGTCGATCGTTTTCGGCAGGTGGACGATCGGAAATCGCCGTGAGCCTTCGGGAAGGTTGTCCTGAAACAATTTGAGCTTGTTCGCGGTCTTGAGCGTGTCGTCGCCACCGATCGAAATCAAAGCGTCGATTTCGAGAGAACAGAGTCCTTCGTAAACGCGTCGCAGCGGCGCCACCAGCTCGGGAACTTTGAGGTGTTCGGGGTTGCTGACATGTTTGCCGGGGTTGGTCCGCGCCGTTCCGATCATGATTCCGCGGCTGGTACGGGCGTGCGTCAGCGACTCGTGGCTGAAGCGAATGTAGTCCGCGCCCTCTTGCAGGGGACCCGCGGCGCTGTACTCGGCCAGGCGGCTGTAGCCGTGCTTGATTCCGAAGACTTGGGCGCCCTCTTCGATGAACGAGAACGCCGCCGTGCTGATGACCGCGTTGGCCGCGGGCGCTGGACCTCCCGCGAACAAGATGGCAACGCGTTTGATATCGAGGGTGTGATGGTCAGCCATGATTTTGATGCCACATCAAGGAGGGGGAAATCGATTGGGGTCCGGCCGGGCGTTTTGCCATGGCCAAGGGGGATCGTGGATTCACTTTGATTCACTTACCGGGCGGTCGCTCCGCGACCAATTCGCGATCGACAAAAGTGGTGTCGCAACGTCCCGAGAGAAACTCAGGATGGTTCAACACGCGGATATGGAAATCGGCGGTGGTCGCGATCCCTTCGATCTGAAGTTCTCGCAGGGCGCGTTTCATCGTCGCGATGGCCTCTTCGCGATTGGGGCGATGCACGATCAGCTTGCCGATCATGGAGTCGTAGTAGGGAGGTACGACGTATCCCGCGAAGACGTGCGAGTCGAACCGAACGCCGAGCCCGCCGGGCGCGAACATCCGTTCGATCCTGCCCGGGTTGGGCTGGAAGTTTTTATCGGGATTCTCGGCGTTGATGCGACACTCGATCGCAGCGCCCACGCAGGGGACTTGATCCTGTGATCGCGAAAGCTGCTCCCCCGAAGCGATCCGGATCTGCTCCTTGATCAGGTCGATGCCGGTGATCATTTCCGTCACCGGATGTTCGACCTGGATCCGCGCGTTGACTTCGATGAAGTAGAAGTCGTCGTTTCGATCGACAATGAACTCGACGGTTCCGGCGTTGGTGTACTGGGCACCTTGGACCATGCGAACGGCGGCTTCGCAAATCGCCGCGCGTTTCTCGGGGCTGAGGGTCGAACTCGGCGCCTCCTCGATCAATTTTTGATGTCGACGCTGAACACTGCAGTCCCGTTCGTGGAGGTGGATCGCATTGCCGTGATGATCGGCAATGATCTGGACCTCGATGTGTCGCGGCCGTTCGAGGTATTTCTCGAGGTACACCCCTGCGTTGCCGAACGCCGCTTGGGCTTCGTTGCGGGCCTGCTGCAGCGCCGTCTTGAGCACGCTCTCATTGGCGGCGACTCGCATCCCCTTGCCACCGCCACCCGCGGTCGCCTTGATCAGGACCGGATAACCGATCTCTTTGGCGACCCGCACTGCTTCGCGTTCGTCCTCGATGAGGCCATCGCTTCCGGGAACAACGGGTACGCCCGACGCGATCGCGATGGCTCGCGCGGTATTTTTGTCACCGAGCTTTTCCATCGCTTCGGGACGCGGCCCAATGAAGTCGATTTGACAACTCCGACAGACTTCATTGAAGTGTGCGTTCTCGGACAGGAAACCATAGCCCGGGTGAATCGCCTCGACATTACCGACTTCGGCGGCACTGATGATCTGATCGATTCGCAAGTAGCTATCGGCGCTGCGAGCCGGTCCGATGCAAAACGCTTCATCAGCCAACCGGACGTGCATCGAATCGGCATCGGCCTCGCTGTAAACCGCCACCGACTCGATCCCGAGTTCGCGACAGGCGCGAATCACGCGAAGAGCAATTTCACCTCGGTTAGCGATCAAAATCCGGTTGTACATCGTCTCGGGAGTGCCGATCGCGAAGGTTGAAGGTGAGGGAACCCGTGGCACGAACAGGGGCGGGCCATCAGGTGGACGTGTCGATCTTGAACAGCGGCTTCCCGAAATCGACCGGCTGACCGTTCTCGACGAACATGGCAACGACTTGACCACTCGTCTCGGCCGGAATTTCGTTGAACACCTTCATCGCTTCGATGATGCAAACCACGGTCTCGGCGGTGATCCGCTGGCCCACTTTCACGAACGGCTCGGCCTCCGGATTGGGCCGGTTGTAAAAGGTGCCCACCATCGGTGCCTTGATCGTGACGATGTGAGCCCCCTCGGCCGGGGTTGGGGCAGGCACGACGACCGGCGCCGCAGCGGGCGGAGCGATCGTCGTCGGGGTCGAGCGTCGCTCGCTACCGCGGCGGAGTTTGACCTTCTCGTCGCCACTCTGCAGATCAATTTCACCCAGATCGTGCGCTTCCATCAGCTCGATCAGACGGCGAAGACGCTCGAGGTCGAATGGGTCGTGGGGGGATTCACCGCCAGTCTTCATGCTCGCCAGTCCAAGATTTTTTGACTTTTTGGCCATAAGGCGACTAGTTTTATCCGATCACCAGCGATCGATCGAGGGCACTGGCTGGCCAGCCCCCTGGAGCCCCAAGGGTCTGCGATTTGGGCTAAGATGTCGCGGTACGGGTAATTTCCTGCCCCGCAAGCAAGCTTTCGCGGCGGAACGACCCAACCCCGGGATTCACCTTTTTGCATCGCTGAGGCAGGCACCATGGAAATCGAGCGTCGTCACTTTTTGCGTGGTCTGGGCGGTATCTCGTGCATGGCGGCAGGGTTCGCATCGCTCGGTGCTTCACCGATCGACGGCGCCGACGAACCGGGACGGCCGGTGAATCCTGATTTCCCGATCGCCATCTTTGGGAAGGTGTTTCAATCGCATGACTATTCGCAGTTGGCCGATGCCATCGCACAAACCGGCGCGGAGGGCGTCGA
>JBGTCJ010000059.1:0-16047 GCA_041748895.1 Pirellulaceae bacterium | reverse complement strand
TATGCCGCGCGTCGTTACGCCTCGCCGCTTCAACGTCGCCATCGCTGGCCGCGTGGTCGCTCGAGCGAACCGCTCGCGAATCCTCCTCGGACAAGGGCGACCCGGGCATGAGTTGACCCGACACGTAGATCACCCACCCGGCGCATGCCTCGGTGGCAAGCGGAACACCGAATGCCCAGTCCACGCCCTCGCTGGCCGTGTACTCGTGCGTGGCTTGTTTCGCCGAGCCACTCGCCGGCCCGCTCCACAAATGGAGAACGCTTTCGCCGCGGGCGACAGCCTGGCGGGCGATCGATGCGCTCGGGCGCGGTCCCGCCGCATCGGGAATTCGGTTGTCGTAATGCAAGATGCGGGGTGGTTCGCTCGTATCGCCGCGAGTATCCATGATTGCGACCGCTGAGGCCGAGGGAATCGATTGCATCAGGAGGCTCACGACGCGAACCAACAATTCCTCGTCAGTGCTGCTGCCGCCGATAATGTCCGGTAATCGGCTGAGGGCCTCGATTCGTGTCGCCGCGTTGCGATATCCCCGTCGTCTCAATTCCGCCATGTCGAACACGTGCTCGGTTCGGGTCCCGCGATGATCGGAGTTGTCGACGTCAGGCCTTGCCGCGAGCGTGAACGTCGTGTGTCCGATTACGAAATGCTCGCCGGGCGCCATCGTGAAGGACTCGCGTTTCTGACCTCGATAAAAGATCGGATTGCGGGCCGCCATCATTCGCTTAACGACAACGCCGCCATCGCTCTGAGGGATCAATGTCGCGTGCTCGCGAGAGACGCGATCGTCCCAAGCAACCTCCCAATATCCCGAATCGCCCGAGGGTTCGGTCCCACCGCGACCAATGATCACGACCGATTCCGGGTCGACTTCGGGGAGCGTTCGCCGCCACCTGCGGCTCGAGTCGGCGTATTGGGCGATCAGGTCAGCCATTGCGGTCTCCCGCCTGAATCATGGAGGCGGCTGCCATTCCGGCGACGTAAGCGGTGCTAAATGCCGACTGAAAGTTGTAGCCGCCGATCCACCCATCGAGATCAAGTATCTCGCCGGCGAGAAACAGGCCGCTCTGGATGCGACTCTGCATCGTCCGCGGATCGACCTCCTTGAGCGACACCCCACCGGCGGTGACTTCCGCCTTTTCATACCCTCGTGTCCCGGTCACGGGCAGTGGCAATTGCTTGAGACTGGTTACCAAATGCGTCGCCGCTGCTCGCGGCAGCTCCGCGAAAGTTCGCGCCTCAACGCCCGCTGTTTGGGCAAAGCGTTCGGCCAACCGCTTGGGAATCCTCTGGCCAAGGGCCGCGACGACCTGTCGACGGCCATCGGTTTGTCGCTGCTCATCGAGCCAGCGTGTGATCTCCTGAGAGCTCCAATCGGGAGCGACATCGAGCGTCAATCGCACCCTCCCCAGGTCGTCGAATGCGGTGATCGTGCCACTAACGTCCATCGCCGCGGGGCCGGAAAAACCGAAGTGCGTGAATAGGAAACCGCCACGACGCGAGAGCATGGGCCGCTTACCAACGGCACCGCCAGACGCCCCCAGTTCCCAAACGCTCGTGATCGCGTGGTCGAGAGTCAACCCACTCATTTCTCGCATCCATTCACTGCCTCCGACCAGCGGCACGAGCGCCGGTCGCGTGGCGATGATCGTATGGCCCCAGCGTTTTAGCCACGCGTAGCCGTCCCCAGTTGTGCCACATCCAGGATAGCTTTGCCCACCGGTGGTAATGATCAGCCTGTCACATTGGAAGTTGCCCGCTGGCGTAGCGATGTCGAAGCATTCTCCCGAACGGTCGATCGCCAAAACGGGGCTTTGTGTAAAGATTGCGACCCCCGACGAGGTCGCGTGGCGGACCAGTGCGTCACGAACGTCGATCGCACGATTACTCGCCGGGAAAATTTTCCCGGTGCTGGCCTCGATTTTCGTTGGCACGCCGAGCGAGTCGAAAAGCTGGACAACATCGCTCGGCGATAGCGCCGCCAAGGATTGCCGCAAGAAGGATCCCCCGCTGCCGAACGCCTCCATGATCCCGCTCGGCCCGCAATCGTGGGTCAAATTGCATCGGGTACCGCCGCTCATCAGGATCTTGACGCCAATCTTCCGGTTCTTTTCAAGAATTGCGACCCGGAGCCGGGGGTCCGATCGCGCCGCCGTCGCCGCCGCCATCAACCCGGCGGCTCCGGCACCGATGACCAGAATGTCATAATCCGACAAGTCGCACCGCCGGTTTGAGGAGAAGAAGGATATTTACGACCCGATCGGCGAAAAACTCGCTCGATTCTCGATTCGCCGCGTGCCGATCCTTCAGTAATTGACAGCCAAAACGCTCGGTCCAAAATGAACGACCGCACACCAATGGACCACACGATTTTAATCGAGGGTCATCACCAAACCTCCGTTGCACGAGAAGCAAAGCCATGGGTGCTCTTACCAGTGATCTGCGCAAGACAGACTTCTCATTCTCAGAGGCAAGGCGGCTGGTGGGGGACCTGCAAAAACCGAACCCGGTCATTTACTGGGTCGATTTTTTGATGTCGACAATTGTCGGCCACCTCGCCTTTCACGCAATGTACTTCCTGCCGAAGTGGTTGCCGACCGGTTCGCTTTGGCTTTGGCCCTCGATGGCGCTCGCCTACGTCGTCTGCGTCTTGCTCTACATGCGCTCGGCGATGTTCATTCATGAACTGGTTCATTTGCCGAAGCAGGAGTTCAAGGGGTTTCGCATCGCGTGGAACGCCCTGTTTGGGATCTTTGCCTTGATCCCATCATTTCTCTATTACCCGCACGTCGACCATCACCGCCGCAAACACTACGGCACCGATCACGATGGCGAGTACTTGAGCCTGAGCCACCACGGCCCATGGATGATCGTCGGCTTCGTCTTGCAGGCCCTCGTCATTCCCCTCCTGGCGGTTGCGAGGTTTTTGATCATCAGCCCGATTTGCTGGGTCGTTCCCAAAGCCCGCCCTTTTTTCCACCGTCACGCTTCGACGATGGTGGTGGATCCGTTTTACGAACGATCCGATTTCACGCCCAAGCTGCATCGGTTGATCCTATTGCAAGAGGCGCTTTGCTTCATTTGGCTGGTGTGGTTCTTCATCCGTGGCGGAATCATGAGGGGCGAGACGATTGACCCGATCTGGTTCATCGCTTACGCCGTCGGTGTTTCGCTCGTGATGCTCAACGAGATCCGAACACTCGGTGCCCACCGCTGGACAGGAACCGGGGAAGAAATGACGTTTGAAGAGCAACTGTTGGACTCGGTCAATTACCCACACCAGCCGTGGATCAGTGAACTTTGGGGACCGGTCGGGACGCGGTATCACGCCCTTCACCACCTCTTCCCATCGCTCCCCTACCACAACCTTGGCGAAGCCCATCGGCGGTTGATGGCCGGTTTGCCCGAGCACTCGCCGTATCGTCTCACGGTCGCCCCGAACCTCACCGGGGAGATCGTCGCGCTCTGGAAGCGGTCGTTGGCTGCGGTGCGATAACGACCTTCGTGGGTTGGCGATAGCCCGGCGTGGCTCATGCCCTCGACAAAAAAAGTCCCGTTCGGGTGTCCACTTTGACCTTTTCACCCGGTTTGATGTATTCGGGAACCTGGACGATCAACCCCGTTTGCAGAGTCGCGGGTTTGGAGCGTGAGGTGGCCGAATTCCCCTTGATCCCCGGGTCGCACTGAGTGATCTCCAATTCGACCGTCGAGGGAACGTCAATTCCGACGCACTGGTCATTGTAAATCAGCGCCCGAACGCCCTCGAGCCCGTCAGGCATGTAAGGGAGTTGGTCCCGCGCGTCGTCGACCGCGACCTCGTACTGGTTGTAGTTCTCGGTGTCCATCAGGTGCAGATGGGTCGCATCGGTGAACATCACTTGGACATCGCGACGTTCAAAATCGGCGACGTCGAGCGAGTCAGTGCCCTTGAGCGTGATGTCAATTTTTTGCCGCGTGACGGCATCTCGACCACGAAATTTATACAAGGTCGCGGCGCCGCGGGCCGACGGCGTCTGCACGTGCAACGTTTCGATCACGACCGGTTGTCCCTCAAAAACAACGACCTCACCAGGCTTGATTTCCTTGGCCAACATCGGACGGTTACTCCTGCGAATGAATCAGCATGAAAGCGGGAAGGATCAAAGTGGCGCGCCGCGTTACCGCCAGAGCCATTGCTGAAACCCTTGGACCACTTCGGTCGGCGCCTGAAGAGCTTGATATCCGAGCAGGGCAATCAGAGCCAACCCCGCTGCCAACATCCAACCCGCGCGAAAGCTGGCCGTCTGGCCCTGACTGGCCAGTTCCCCTCTCAGCGCGTGAAGCAATTGGTTCCAAAAGGATGGCGGTAGGTTTTGTTCGAACGCGAAGATCTCCGCGGTTTCGCCTCCGCGGTGGCCATCGAGCCGCAAGTGGACGCCCAGGCTGGGCAGTGAGACTTGTCCAGCGGCCTCATCGAGCTTCGCCGCAGGGTCGAGGTGGCGCGCGGCTTCCATCAGCGGCAACGTGAGCGATTGGGCGGATCGCCCGTAAATCACCAGCCGGGGACGAAGCCCGAGCACAATCAAAGAAACGCTGAGCAGATAGAAGATCCCGAGAATCGGCCAGATCCAAATCCCTAAAACCACGCTAGCGGCCGACGGAAAGAATAGCTCGCCGGGGCCAATGGCCACCAACCCCGAGATGGCCGTCGCCAGCGCAAATACGTCGCGCCCGCCCGTGGTGACCATCGGCACGCGGAAGATTTGTAAGCCACCCAACAACACCAGATAGGCAGCCAGTGGCAAAACGGCGATCAGCAGCGAAAACGGTTCGATCGAAACCATAGGATTGACCATTCACGATCCGCACCGCAGACCACCCTGCGGGCAACGCTTCGAGGACTCGGGAGTGGGAACTTCGACCTTATCTTGACCTGGCAAACGTTATCGTGTTAGTCCAGATCGAGGAAGTGAGCATGCCACGCTCCCGATTTTACTCACCAAACCGACGTCGAACTTGATCGTCCGCCCGACCATCACCGAACCGTGGTCCGTTGCCGCGCGAATTTTTTCGCTCGGGGTCGCGGCGTTTGTGGGCATCATTTCGGTCACGGGCTGCCGCAGCGCCGCGTATCGCGATGTCTACCAGCGGAAGATGGCCGGCGAGATCCGCGTCTTAGAAGACCGGTTGTACGATGCGGATTACCAAAACGAGGTGCTTCGAGATCGACTCACCCGCGCCGAAGCGAAAGCGGCCCAGGTGGTCATACCGCATCCCGGTGAGAATCGCACGCGTTTTGGCCCGCCCCAAAGAGTCGACCGCGGCGAGTTCGACGCCGAAACGAACACCGACGCGATGGCAGCGCCACCCTCACTACCGGCACGCCCCTTTCCGCCTGAGGAATCCTCGCGACCCGCTCGCGAGTTGCCAGCGGGCCCATCGCTGACTCCGCCCGACTCGCCGATGCCACCGGGGAGGGAGGATATCCTGCTTCCGGACGTTGACCTGGGGGTCCCCGTGCCTCCACCGGCCGATGGCGATCCAGCCGACGCACCGCCTGGTCAAATCCGTCTTCCGGACTCAGCCAAGCGGCTCGGGCCGCGGGCGATCGCGGTTCCCGTCGCGATCCGCGTCAATCAAGCCCTCTCGGGAGGCCATCGTTTCGAGCCTTCCGCGTCCGCGGAGGAGGGTGCCAAAGGGGTATACTTGGTCGTCGAAGTGATTGACGAGCAGGGCGATGTGGTTTCGATGGACACGCTCGAGCCGGAGGGCCCGCTGGAGGTCGTGCTGCTCGACCCGCTGCAGTCACCGGCCGAAGCCCGGCTCGGCAAGTGGGTGTACTCGGCCGACGAACTTCGCGACATGGTTCGTTCCGGACCTCAAGCGGGTATCCATTTGGCTGTTGAAACCAGCGAGCGCTCGGCTACAGGAAAGACGATCATCGCGCACGTGCGGCTGACCGTCGGTGAGGTCCTGTTGCAAACCGAATGCGAGTTGCCGACGTCCGAGCCGAATTTGGCCGGTTGGAACCCGCGGGGTACCGTGACGCGGCGATGACCCGATGACCCGTCGGCCACCGACTGCCGCAAAAGCGCCCGGGGAGCGCTGGCGGTGCGTCGCGCCCAGCCCGGGTGTCGATCCGCCGCCAGGCTGCTAAACTTTGGGCTCTCTTGGCCCAACCCCACTCGTCAATCGGGACATTCCTGACCGTGCCTGATCTTGTCCCGATTCGCACCGCAATACTCAGCGTCAGTGACAAGCTGGGGATTACCGATCTTGCCTTGGGGCTGCAGACCGCCGGAGTTGAGATTTTCAGCACCGGAGGAACCCGCCGCCACCTCCAGCAATCGGGGATCGATGTTCGGGACATCGCCGAGTACACCGGTTTTCCCGAAATGATGGATGGCCGCCTGAAGACGCTTCATCCAAAGATCTTTGGCGGAATCTTGGGCAAACGCGATGTGGTCGAGCATGCTGAAGCGATGCGCCGGCACGAGATGGAACCGGTGGATTTGGTGGTTGTCAACCTTTACCCTTTTGAGGCCACCGCGAGCCGATCGACGTCGAGTCGTGACGAGATCGTTGAGCAAATCGATATCGGGGGGCCGAGTTTGGTTCGCGCGGCAGCCAAAAATCATGCTTGGGTCGCTGTTGCCACCACCCCCGAGCAGTACAGCGATCTGCTCGTGGCGCTTGAGGGTAGCGGCGGCACGACGCTCGCGCTTCGCCGACAACTTGCCCAGGAGGCTTTCGAACACACGGCGGCCTACGACCGGGCGATTGCGGACTACTTGGGTGGTGAGTCGGTGTCACGAGATTTTCCGGCGTCGCTCCATTTCTCGCTCCGCCGAAAGATGCAGCTGCGATACGGTGAGAACCCTCACCAGCGCGCCGCACTCTACGCCGATCCACGGGTTCGGACGGCGAACCTCGTCGCCGCCCGTCAACTCAGTGGCAAGGAACTGTCGTACAACAATTTGCTCGACCTCGATGCCGCGCTCGAGATCGTTCGTGGGTTCTCGTTGCCGGCATGTGCCGTCATCAAGCACAACAATCCATGTGGCGCTGCAACCGCCGAGAAGTTGGGCCGGGCGTGTCGCAAGGCGCTTGCGGGCGACCCTTTGAGCGCCTTCGGATCGGTGCTCGGGTTCAATCGAACGGTCGACTTGGCGACGGCCGAAGTCCTCTGTGAGCCAGGGCTCTTTATCGAGGCAATCGTGGCGCCGGACTTCGAGGCCGCTGCGGTTGGGTTGTTGACGACAAAGCCGCGGTGGCGGGAGAACGTTCGCTTGATGCAAGTGGGCAGACTCGATGATCCCGCCCCTTCGCTGCAGAGGCGATTCATCAGCGGCGGCGCGTTGATCCAGGATGCCGATCGGATGCCGGCGGCGCCGCTCCAGTGGCAGACAGCGACAGATACCGAGGTCGCCGATGAGCTTTGGGACGACGTCGCCTTCGCCTGGGATATGGTCCGCTATGTCAAGAGCAATGCGATCGTGCTCGGAAAGGATACGTCGTTGGTGGGCGTGGGAGCGGGCCAAATGAGTCGCGTCGACAGCGTCGAGATCGCGATCGACAAGGCCGGCGACCGCGCACGCGGCGCGGTGCTTGCCTCCGACGCGTTCTTCCCCTTTGCCGATTCGATCGATGTCGCCGCGGAGGCCGGAATCGTGGCCGTGATTCAACCCGGTGGGTCGCGGCGCGACGAGGAGGTCATCGAGGCCTGCAACCGTCACGACATCCCGATGGTCATCACGGGACGCAGACATTTTCGGCATTGATCCGTGGCCAATATCCTGGAAAAGATCGTTGCCACCACGCGCCGCCGCGTGGCTCACGACCGGACGGTGACACCCGAATCGGAATTGCTGCGTCGAATCGCCAGCGCTCCCCGCACACGGGACTTCCACGCCGCCCTTGCCGCGACGAATCAGGTGCGGTTGATCGCTGAAGTCAAACGGGCCAGCCCCTCGGCGGGCGTGATCCGCGATGATTTTGACCCCGTCGCGATCGCGCTGAGCTATGCATCGGCGGGGGCGGCCTGCATCAGCGTTTTGACCGACGCACCCTACTTCCAGGGCAGTCTCGACTACTTGGTGGCGATTCGAGCCGCAGTCGATGTCCCACTGCTGCGCAAAGATTTCATCATCGATCGCTATCAGCTGCTCGAAGCCCGCGCCGCCGGTGCGGATTGCGTGCTGTTGATTGCTGAGTGCCTTGCCCCGACCGAACTGAAGCGACTACACGATTGGGCGTCCGAACTGGATCTGCAAACGCTGATCGAACTCTACGATCCCGAAAATCTTGAGGCCGTTCTCGCCACCGGAACTCGGATGGTCGGCGTCAACAATCGCGACCTCAGGACATTCCAGACCGATATCCAACGAACGCTGCGACTCCGGGAGGCGATTCCCGCCGACCGCTTGGTGATCGGAGAAAGCGGCATCTCCACACACGAAGATGTGATGCGGCTTGGCGCCGGGGGGGTAAAGGCGATTCTCGTAGGCGAATCGCTGATGAGGCAGGATGACCTTGCAGCCGCTGTTAAGACGCTGATGGATGGACGATGAAAACCGCTTTTCGATCGCCCAAGCTTCAAAAGCGAGTCTAGTCCGGCCTTCGCACGACACTCACGACCGGATTGGCAAACCAAACACCGATAATCTCGCAGCACGGTGGTAGCGCGATCTGGTCAATGCGGACTTCACCACCGGCGGCGATCGCGGTCAGATCGATCTCGAGTTGCTCGGGCAACAGGTCTTGAAACCCCTCGACTCGAAGCGCCGCGTAGTGTTGAACCAACATCAGATCGCCGGCGATTTTCGTTCCCGGTCGAATCACAACAGGCGTCTCGCGAACAATCACGGGCATGTACGCGGCTCGCGCCACCGACTCGCTCGGTGGCTCAACAGCTTTAGTCAAAGCCATGAAAAAATCCTAGTCTCGAAATCATCCGCAAGGGATGGGGGGAGGGAATGGGAGGCAGGGCCAGGTTCTTGCGGGACATGCGCAGGTAGGTTTCCAAGGGCGATGTCACAGTATCGCGGCTCGCACCCAACGACTCATGTTGCGTCGGCTGGTTGGAACAGGAACTTGAGTCAAAGTTTTCCCTTGGGGTTCACTCGTACTGGGTAACAACTGACGTTTGCCAAGGAAAAGCCCAACCGAGCATTCGATTTTATTCCCGCCAACACAACGCGATTCTAATAGCCCTTATACGCTAGTAAAGGTAGGAAGGATTTGATTGATGCGAAATTTGGGTTGAGATTACACAAACAGGCCAAGGAATCTGTCGAGTTTGTCGACTTGGGCAGGCGACGGTCGTGCGGGACAAAGAAATCCACGAGAGTCGCTTAGGCAGGCAGTGGACTCTTGGTCAGCATCCGCTAGCACAGCGGATGACCAATCAGAGGTGCTCGCCCAGAGATACTGCGGCGGCAATCGGGCCCGGTTCGCTACGGCGGAGATGTCGATCGATGGCCGCACCGACAAATCCTGCGAACAGGGGGTGCGCGACCAGCGGTTTGCTTTTGAACTCGGGGTGGTACTGCACCGCCACGAACCAGGGATGTCGCGGCAGCTCGATCACCTCGACCAATTCTCCGTCAGGGCTGGTGCCGGAAACGCTCATGCCACCCTCGGCGTACCTGTCGCGATAGTCGTTATTGAACTCGTATCGGTGGCGGTGACGCTCTTCGATGTGTTCGCGGCCGTAGGCAATCGCGGCGGCAGATTCACTTTGCAGCACCGCCGGTTGACTGCCAAGCCGCATCGTTCCGCCGACCTGAGTCACGTTTCGCTGCTCGTCGAGCAGACAGATGACCGGATGGGGAGAATTTTTGTCGAATTCCGTCGAATGGGCCGATTCGAACCCGAGCACGTTGCGTCCATATTCGATCACGGCGCACTGCATTCCCAAACAGATCCCAAAAAATGGAATGCCGCGTTCCCGTGCGAAACGGATCGCTTGCACTTTGCCCTCGATCCCGCGTTCGCCAAATCCGCCCGGGACGAGGATTCCGTGGTAGCCGCTGAGAAGCCGCTCGGCACCCTCACGTTCGACATCCGAAGCCTGGACTCGACCGACTCGGACCTGAGTTTGGTGGTGCATTCCGGCGTGGTCGATCGCTTCGTATATCGATTTATACGCATCTTTGTGCTCGGCATACTTGCCGACGACGGCGATCGAAATTTCGTGTCGTGGATTCCTCAGGCGGTGCAGCAGGTCGGTCCAGGGGGAGACGTCGAGATTCTTCGCCGTCGTTAACGCCAATTTGTTGACGATCAGTTCATCGAGCCCATTGTGGACCAACGACAGTGGCACCTCGTAGATCGAAAAGTCCTTGTCCTTCTCTTCGATCACGGCGCTCGGTGGAACGTTGCAGAACAGGGCGATCTTCTCCCGGTCGTCACGACTGATGCTGTGTTCGCAGCGGCAGACCAAGACGTCAGGTTGGATACCGATTTCGCGAAGCTGGCCAACCGAATGCTGAGTCGGCTTCGTCTTGAGTTCGTCGGCCGCCTTGAGGTAGGGCACGAGCGTTAGGTGCATGTAGAGGCAATTTTCTCGTCCCACATCGATCGCGAACTGGCGGATCGCTTCGAGGAATGGCAGGCTTTCGATATCGCCGACGGTCCCGCCGATCTCGGTGATCACCACGTCAACCTCAGGTCCTCCCATCCTGCGGATGACCGATTTGATCTCGTTGGTGATGTGGGGGATCACCTGAACGGTCTTTCCAAGGAACTGACCCTTCCGCTCTTTCTCGATCACCGAGAGGTAGATCTGACCCGTGGTGTAATTGCAGTCGCGGGTGAGTGAACCTGAGGTGAACCGCTCGTAGTGTCCCAAATCGAGATCGGTTTCGCTCCCGTCGTCCAGCACGTAGACCTCACCGTGCTGGTAGGGACTCATCGTGCCCGGGTCGACGTTGATGTAGGGATCGAGTTTCTGCATCCGCACCCGCAGGCCGCGGCTTTCGAGCAGCATGCCGATCGAAGCGCTGGTCAGTCCTTTTCCCAAAGAACTGACTACCCCACCGGTAACAAAGATGTGTTTCGTCATGGGCATGAATCATACCGCCGATCATCTCGGCCCAAAGGGGGTGGATGCGTTAGACTGCCACCCATCGATGAATGCCGAACTCGAACGAAACGCGATCGACACGCCACCACCTCGAATCGCCGAAAGCCGCGCGACTGGGGTCGCGCTCGAGCAACCGGGTGCTCGCATCCTTTGTTCGACGATCGGCCGCGCCCAAGCGGCATGGGAGCTTGCCGCGTCGCGTCCGACTGCCACGGTCGACGCCTGGTTTCTCGACCTTTACCCACTCGAGCTGGTAAGGCGTCAACTGGTGGAGCACCGTCACCTTGTCCCGGGGCTGTCCCTGACCTGTTCGGCCGATTTTCCCGACCAGCCCTACGACCTTGCGGTGGTTCCCTGTAGCACGCGCGGCGAGGCCGAGTTGACCCGTGATCTGATCCAGTCGGCGTACCAGCGGCTCGATCGTGGTGGGAGTCTGGTTGCGGCCGTCGACAATCCCAACGACCGTTGGCTGCACCGCCAACTGCGAGATTGGTTTCCCAAGGTGACAGCCGTTACGTTCCCCGATGCGATGGTCTACATCGTTCGCAAAGCGTCCGCCGCCGTGCGCTACCGATCGTTTCGTTGTGAATTCGCGTTTCGCGATCCCCAGCGGCCGCGTGGTGAGCCGATTCGAGCGGTCACGCGCCCCGGCGTCTTCTCGCACCGCCATCTCGATCCTGGGGCGCGGTGCCTGATCGAGGCGGCCCACGCTCCACCGGGTGGACGCGTGATCGACATCGGTTGTGGTGCAGGCGTAGTGGGGCTTGCCTTGGCCGCTCGTGACGCCTCCCTATCGGTTGACGCGATCGACAGCAACGCACGAGCGGTTCTGTGCACGCGGGAGGCGGCCGAGCTCAACCGCCTTCCCCGGGTTGCCGCGCGAATCACCTGCGATGGTGCCTGCGACCAACCGGGAACATTCGACTTGGCCGTCGCCAACCCGCCGTACTATTCCGATTTTCGGATCGCGAGCCTGTTCGTCAACACGGCGCGATGCGCCCTCAAGAGCGGGGGTGAGTTGATCCTCGTGACCAAGCATCCACAGTGGTATCAGGAGAACCTCTTTCCCCAGTGGCGTGAGATCGAGTTCACGACGGGTGCCCAGTACACGATCATCCGTGCCCGCCGTGCGTAATCTCGTCGTCGCTGTCCGCGACGGATTGCGAGATATATTGACCGGCTATGCAAGCCGATGATCCGTTCCAAACCGAGTACAGTGAGATCCCGCCGCCGACACGGATGTTGGGTGATTACCGCATTTTGGGCCAGCTCGGCCGCGGCGGAATGGGAATCGTGTACGAAGCCGAGGCGATCACGGGCGGGCCACGCGTAGCGCTCAAGACCCTCCATCGGGGATCCTCCGCCGCGCTGGCCCGATTCAAGAGCGAATTCCGTGTGCTGGCCGATCTCGCTCATCCCACTCTGGTGCGGTTGGGTGAACTGGTGACGACCGCGAGCGAGCCATTCTTTACGATGGAAATCGTTCGCGGTTTGCCGATCGATCAACACGTTCGGTCGACTTTCGAGAGCAACGCCAGCGCACCGTTTCTCCCATTCAATGAGCTCAGACTTCGCGAGGCATTTGGTCAATTGGCCGAAGGATTGGCGGCGCTGCACACGGCGGGGTGCCTCCATCGCGACCTCAAGCCGTCCAACGTTTTGGTGACGCACGAGGGTCGCGTGGTGGTGCTCGACCTCGGCTTGGCCGTGCAAACCGATGACGAGCAGAGGTATCGCAACAGCCGACATGAACTTGCCGGCACCGTTTATTTCATGGCACCCGAGCAGGCCGAGGGTGGACGCCTCACCGCTGCCACCGACTGGTACGCCGTGGGTGTGATGTTGTACGAGGCCCTGACGGGAGAACGCGTCTTCCGTTCGAAAAGCTTTGCCGATCTGCTGCAAGAGAAGTTGACCGGGCAACGGCCAGAGCCTCGTCAAATCGTCGCTGACGTTCCGATCGATTTGAACGACCTGTGTCTGGCGCTGCTGCGCCCGGTTCCCGCGGATCGCGCACCGGTCGATGACGTGCTCCGATCGCTCCGGGTCGGTGTCGGTCCGACTCGCAATGAGTCGGTTTGGATTGGCCGCCAGAGTCAATTGGCGGCGTTGGAAGCGGCTTGGAGTGAGGTTCGCGACGGTGACGCCCGAGTCGTCTTCGTGTCGGGCCGCAGCGGAATGGGGAAGACTTCGCTGGTCGATCATTTCCTGATGGGCCTGCGACAACGTGAGCCGGTGATCATCCTCCGCGGGCGGTGTTACGAAAATGAGTCGGTCGCGTACCAGGGGTTCGACAGCGCGATCGATGCTTTGGCAAGCTACCTGTCGCGTTTGCCGGCTGCCGAGGTCGAACGCGTGTTGCCGTTGGAAATTGACACGCTTTGTCAAATTTTTCCGGTGATCGGCGAAGTGCCCGCCGTGGGTAAGCAGCGGTCGCCTCGCAGGCGCGGCGGGTTGTCGCCACGCGAGGAACGCCTGATCGGGCTCACGGCGCTGCGTGAACTTCTCAGCCGTTTGGCACGCTGGTCGCCCCTCATCCTTTTCATCGACGATCTGCAGCAAGGCGATGACGACACGGCAACCCTGTTTCGTGAATTGTTTCGTCGTGAGGTCGCACCGGCGGCGTTGGTGGTGGGGACCTTTCGCAGCGAGGACGCGGCGACGAACGAATGCCTTCGACAAATTCGGCAAGCGGCTTTGCCGGCCGCGCTAAGGGACCTGTTGGTGGACCAACAGGAACTCAGCGTCGATCGCCTCGATCGATCCGAGGCCATCGCGATGGCTGTCAGGCTGCTCGCGAGAGCGCCGAACCTCGGTCGAGACTTGGCCGAGCGGATCGCCGATGAGGCCGACGGAGATCCCCTGTTCATTCGCTTGCTTTGCGAACATCTCCTGCGGCATCAGGCTGACCCGTCGATGCCCGAGTTGGCGTCGGGCGGGAGGTGGTCGCTTCAAAGCGTGATCTGGAACCAGATCAGCCGGCTCGAAGCTTCCGAGCGACGGGCAATGGAGCTTTTGACCGCAGCCGGACGCCCGCTCGATCGCCAAGAGCTCGAGACGATGCTCACCAGCCATTCCGATTCACCGGCCATCATCCGCTCGTTGAGGATCAATCACCTTGTGCGGCGGCTAGGAGATCATCGCGGCATTGAAATCTTTCATGACAAGATTCGAGAAACGATTGCCGCAAGATTGCCAGCGGACCGTGTCGCCGAACACTGCCTCGCGATTGCAAGCCAACTCGACCGGCATGATGGTGGTGCGGATATCGAGTTCCTCGCCGATCTCTATCGCCGCGGCGGCGAAAAATTGCGGGCAGGCGAGTACTACGCCCAAGCGGCCAAACTGGCCGAATCGTCGTTGGCATTCCATCGAGCCGTGCAAGATTACCGACGAGCGCTCGAGCTATTGGAACCGACCGGTTCACGGGAACAACAGCTTCGCACCGACCTTGCCGGCGCCCTTTCGAATTCATCGCGCGCGGCCGAAGCTGCGGAGCAATACCTTTTGGCGGCGGAACTCGCTCCGCCCGATGAGAAACCGCGGCTGACCCAGTTGGCCGCCATGCGACTGTTAACAAGTGGACACGTGGATCAGGGTGTTGAGGCCTTGCAGAGCGTTCTGAGGCACTATCGACTGCCGTGGCCACGAACAACACTCTCCGCCGTCCCCGGTTTGTTATGGCGCGCCGCATGGCTGCGGGTGCGCGGCCTTTCGGCCAGAGGGACGCCCGTTCCCGGGGATCGGAACCAGCAGGCGAGGCTCGATGCTTGCTGGTCGGCCGCGGCGGGCCTGAGTGTCGTCGACCCGGTTCGAGGCGCGTACTTTGTGGCCGACAACCTCTGTCGCTCGCTCCGCCAGGGCTCATCGGCCACGATCGGTCGCGACCTTGCCGCCTACGTGGGCCATCTCGCCATCGGCGGCAGTCGTTCGCGATCCGCGACTCGCCGCGCCTTGTTGGCGATTCGATCGCAACGCGGTCAGCAGGATGATCCCTATTCGAGGGCCATGCTGTTGATGGGACGCGGCATCGCGGCACTACTTCGCGGTGATTGGAGCGCCACCATCGGTTGTTGTGATCGAGCCGTTACCAAATTGGTTGATGGCCAGTGTTTTGGCGCGACGTGGGAGCTGAGCACCGCAAGGACGTTCTCGCTTTGGGCCCTGCAGTACCAGGGAAACCTGGTCGAACTGGCAAGACGCCAACCCGAGCTGATGCGGGAGGCCGAGGAGACCAACGACCTCTTTGCGACGCTCAATTTTGGCACCCAGGTGATGGCCCATCTCCAATTGGCGGCCGGGCAGCCCGAGGAATCACTCCGTCGATTGGAGCGAGACCGACAGCGGCTTTCCAACCGTGGATTCTTTGTGCAGCATCACAACTATTGGCTCGCGAGCACCTACACCCTGCTCTATCTCGGTCGGGGGCACGAAGCGCTGCGGTGCATTGAAGGTCAGTGGCGAAACTATCGCTCAGCCTTCTTATCGCAGGTCCAACAAATTCGTGTCGATCACTTTCAGGTTTACGCGCGAGCGATTTTGGCCGCGGCGGCGGAAGCCCCGCCCTCGTCATCGGAAAGGCGGGAGTTGTTGACGAGGGCTCGCGCAGCGATCCGACGTTTGAAAGCCGAGCGGGTGGGCTGGAGCACCGCACTGGCGCTGGCGCTCGAGGCGTCGCTGGCGCAGTTGAGCGGCTCCGCCGAAGAGGCCGCCACGAAGCTGCGTGAAGCCGAGATCTCGCTGGCCGCCGCCGACATGCGATTGTTTGCCGCCGCCGCCAAAGTTCACCTGAACTCGACCGATGACGCTTTCTCGGTTCTGGGAGCGACTGCGCCCCGTGAGATGGCGGCGATGCTGATCCCGGGATTTTCTTCGCCCGTGAAGGTCGAGTGAAGCGGTCGAGTGAGTGGCGGATCGGAGGGCGACCGGCCGCGCCTCGCGACCGACCGCTATGTCGATTGAGAAGGCTCACCCTGCATCTTGTC
>JBGTCJ010000058.1:0-2955 GCA_041748895.1 Pirellulaceae bacterium | reverse complement strand
GACGTTGCAGCGATTTGCGAGGCGCGACGCTCGCGTGATCGACGATTCCCGCGAGGTCGAAACCCATACTGCCGGGAAAACGGACCCGCCGAGACGATCTCTGTTGATCCGCGTCGCTCAATGTCCGGCTACCCCTGGCTAGTTCGCCGCTGCCACATCGCCGTTGGCGGAACCGATTCGCCCGGCTCGGAAGGCCTCGGCCATCGCCATCGGAACCTCGGCCTCGGCCAGCACCAACTGCGCGCGGTTGGCCGACACCAAGGCTTTCATCGACTGCTCGGCTGCGATCGCTTCGGCCCGACGACGCTCCGCCTTGGCCCTCGCCACCCGCATGTCGGCCTCGGCCTGGTCGCATTGCAACCGGGCGCCAATGTTCTCGCCGACATCGATATCGGCAATGTCGATCGACACAATTTCAAACGCCGTCTGAGAATCCAACGCCCGAGCCAGCACGGCGCGGGTGATCATGTCGGGATTCTCGAGCACTTCGAAGTGCGAGCCGGCCGATCCGATCGAGCTGATGATCGATTCGCCGACGCGTGCGATGATCGTGTCCTCGGTCGCCCCACCGATCAATTGCTTGAGATTGGTGCGAACGGTGACCCTCGCCCGGACCTTCAGCTCAATCCCATTGCGGGTGATAGCGCTGAGCGTCGTTTTGCCACTTCGACGGGGGTCGGGGCAGTCGATGACTTTCGGGTAGACGCTGGTCTGGACCGCGTCGAGCACGTCGCGACCCGCCAGGTCGATCGCCGATGCCTGGTCAAAATCCAAGGGGATGTTGGCACGGTGCGCAGCGATAATCGCGTGGATCACGTTCTTGACATTGCCATTGGCGAGGAAGTGAGATTCGAGCCGCCGAGTGCTGATGCCCGTCTCGCGATCGATGCTCAGTTTGGCTTGTGCGGCCATCACCTTCGCTTGAACGATGACCTGAGGGTTGACCTTCGTGAAGTGCATGCGAATCAGGCTCATCAGGGTGACATCGGCCCGCGACATGATCGCCTGAACCCACAGCTTGCCATAGCGAAGCACAAACCCGGACACGAACAGAAAGAATCCGATGGCGAGCACAATGCCCGCCAGAGCCAGCACGCGGGACACCGATTCGACCTGGGCTAGCGGTACCGCAACCTCAATGAAGATCATTCTGGTACCAACAATCATGACGAATCTCCCGATTATTTTTGGCGAATTACGGCTTGCGGGAACCAATCGCGATTGGACCCATGCTGTCGTTTAGCTAGAGTTGTATGTATAGCGTAGACAGGCGGTAAGCATGCGAGTCTACGGATCGTTTTGACGACCAGTGTCTTCTGAGGAGCTCTGAAAACTTGTTCAAACGCGATTGGAAGCCCGGCGATTGGGTCGTCTATCGAATGAGCAAGCACGGTGTTTCTCCCGGACGTCGTGCCCAGCAGGTCAATGCGACTCGAAAGGGCGAGGCGTACAATTATGTCGTTGACAAGTTCTGGGTGATCGAACAGGTATTGCCGACGGGCGAAATCGTCGCGAGGACCCCCGGCGGGAAGGTTCGCACCATTGATCGCGACGACCCCAACCTGAGGCGTGCCCGATGGTGGCATTGGTTGCAATGGGGCAATCGGTTCCGCAACGCCGATCTCAACCGGCGACCGAGCGGTCCGGTCGAAACCGCCTGACCGCGCCCGCGGTGCAGAGCCCCGCCAAGGCGATCGCTGCTAATCCCGCCGGTTCCGGGACGCTCGAAAGGTTCACGAAGGTTGGCGTTTCCCCTTCCATCATGCCAGCGATCTCGGCCGCATAGGACCCAACCCAACTGTCCCCGGTGAAAGGACTCATTTCTCCTCCCGGCGACATCAACGATCCTCGAAACGCATGCGTGCCACCGAGCAACAATTCGTCGCCATGGCGGAAAAAGGTCGGTCCGCCGGAATCCTCTGCCTCGACTATCGCCTCATCGGCCCCAAAACCCGTCAACGGGTCGAACGTCGAGCCGATGATGTTCGTCGTGGTGTCAATCCCGTTGAGCGTCGCACTGTAGTCCGCCAGCAGCAAATCGACCCGGTTGAGTCCCACACGCTGGCGAATGCCGCTGGTACCACGCCCAACGATGAAAACGTCTTGGCCAATCGGGTCTCCCGTTGCGATCGAGTAGTGGGCCACGCTGCTGGGTAGCGGCGCCTCGAACTTGCCCAACCACAAATCGGTTGTGCCGATCCGAGCGCCCGAAATGACCGTCCGCGTATGGGTCGTCCCACCGAAGTCGTTGCTCTCAAAGAACTGATAACTTTGGTTTAGCTGGGGGATCCCATGGAAGGCCGTGACGAAGTAGGAAGGACTGATCAGCGTCGCCCAGCGATTGGTGTTCCCTCCCAGCACGAGATTGCCCACCCCCGAAAAGTCAAAATCGGATCCGATGAAGTCGGGGCTGGTTGAGCGATCGTGACGAGCGGCATCGAACTCCCCCAACGTCAGCGCCGCAAGCGCTGGGCCGCAAGTCAGGAGCAGCGAACCGCCGGTCACGACCGGCAGCATCGCGAAGCACACACGCAGCAATACGCAAGCAACGAACGATCTGGCGACAAGGGTGTTGATCATGGACCCGAGTCTAACGCGACGTCGGCCCCGTGCAACACTTTTCCTCGCAATCTTGCGGCGTAGGGGCCAGGCGGCGGAACCCCGCCCGTTTCCCGTGGGCGAGCGTTTGCCGCAGGTGGATGGACCGCTGGTCGGTTCCCGAACGCTACACTGAGACGGTCTGACGGTTTGCGAACCGCCGCCCCAACCATCCTGATGAGTTTCCGTGCCCCGATCGCCGCTGCTCCACCCGATTCGTGACTCGCGCGCGATCAGCTGCACGCTCCTGATGGTAGCGGTGCTCAGCGGTTTCGTTTTTGCCTTGCCGATCCGAGTGAGCAAGGACCGCGGAACGCCCTATCCGTGCATGGACTGCGCCTGCTCGTGCAGGAGCGC
>JBGTCJ010000057.1:0-6687 GCA_041748895.1 Pirellulaceae bacterium | reverse complement strand
CAACGGCGCGAGCCGTGCGGCGACCCCTCATCAACACAACGGCGCGAGCCGTGCGGCGACCCCTCATCATCTTTTGCTGCACCAGTACCTACCGCTTCGGCGACTTGGTTCTCGCTGCCTCGGGACCCTGGATGACCGACTCCTTCGCCTTCTGCAGAAACTTCAACGCGTCCAGCGGGGTCATGCTGTCAATATCGATCCGTTTGACGTCTTCGATCAACGGATGATCGGCGAATCCGAATAGCGTCAACTGAATCGCCCCTTGCGAGGACTTGCCCGATGGAGGCGCAATGGTCGGACGATCCAACTCGTCGCGGTGATCGGCTTCGAGCTGGGCGAGAATATCTTTGGCGCGTTCGTTGACGCTCGCCGGGATGCCAGCTAGTCGCGCCACATGGATGCCGTAGCTCTTGTCAGCGGCGCCGGGAATGATCCGATGCAGGAACACGACCGATTCGTTCCACTCGCGAACCGCGACGTTGAGATTGGTGACCTGGGGCAACGTATCTTCGAGCTGGGTCAATTCGTGGTAGTGAGTGGCGAACAGTGTCCTGCAGCCGATCTGCTCGTGAAGGTGCTCGGTAATCGCCCAAGCCAGTGAAAGACCGTCGTAGGTGCTCGTTCCACGGCCAATTTCGTCGAGGATCACCAACGATCGCGACGTCGCGGTATTGAGGATGCGAGCCGTTTCGACCATCTCGACCATGAACGTGCTCTGCCCGCGACTGAGTTCATCGCTCGCCCCCACACGGGCAAAAATTCGATCGGCGATCCCGATCGTCGCCTTTTTGACGGGCAGGAACGAACCGCACTGGGCGAGCAGTGTCAGTAGCGCGACCTGACGAATGTAGGTGCTCTTGCCCGCCATGTTCGGCCCGGTGATCAGAAGCACCATCCCCGCTTCGAGTGTCTGCACGCAGTCGTTCGGGACGAACTCACCTTGGGGCATCGTCACGTCGAGCACGGGATGGCGCCCCTCCTCGATGTCAACGATCGAATCCTCGGTGATCCTCGGTCGCACCCATCCACGAGCGGCCGCCAGTTCGGCGAGTGACGCGAGCACGTCGAGATGGGCCAGTGCGGCGGCGATCCTCTGCAAGGTTCGCAGTTCTCGATGCGCGGCCACCTGCAATTCCTGAAATAACGCCTGTTCGCGACTGCTGGCCTGGTCGTCGGCGGCGAGTACTTTTTCCTCGTACTCCTTCAATTCGGGCGTGATGTACCGCTCGCAGTTCTTGAGTGTCTGTTTGCGGATGAAGCCGGCCGGGATCTTCGTCTGTTGCGATTGATTGACTTCGAGGTAGTAGCCGAAGACCTTGTTGAAGCCGATCTTGAGGTTGGAGATACCGGTCGTCTGAATCATCTGCTGCTGATACGCGGCGATCCACTGTTTGCCGCCCTTGGCCAGGTCGCGAAGCGAATCCAGCGAAGCGTCGTAACCCGCACGGATAAAATGGCCGTCGGCGGCGTGGACCGGGCAGGTGTCGATCAGCGCCGCGTCGAGTTTAGCGCGGAGCTCCGCGACGAGCGGCAGTTCGCCTTCAAGCATCGTCAGCAACTCGCTTTTGCGACCGGTTAGGCGGGCCTTGAGCGTCGGCATCATCGCGAGGGTCGACGCGATTTGTTGCAGGTCGCGTGGGCCACATCGCGCCGTCGCAACTCGTCCCAACAAACGGCTCAGGTCGAACACATCGCCGAGCGTTTTACGGAGGTCGTCGCGTAGCTTTTGTCCCTTCACCAGTTCCTCGACCGCGTCGTGGCGGTGGGCGATTTCGCGGGCGTCCATCAATGGGGCGGCGACCCAATCGGCGAGCAGTCTTGCGCCCATGGCCGTTTTCGTTTGGTCGAGTGTGCCGACGAGCGATCCGGCCCTCGCTCCGCTTCGCATCGTCCGGTTGATTTCCAAACTTCGGCGAGTGGCGGCATCGACCTGCAGCGTCGCCGCGCTGTGATGGGCCCGCAGCGAGTGAAAGTGATCGAGCCGCGATCGCTGCGTATCCTGCAAGTACGACAGGACCGCGCCCGCGGCTTGAATCGCGACGGTGTGCTCGGCTTCGAACCCATACCCTTCCAAGCCGTGTGTGCCGAACTGTTTGCAGAGCCCTTCGCTCGAGGTATCGGTGGCAAAGGTCCAGGCGGGGCGGCGCGTCCAGGTCCATGGGGCTGTCGTGTCCGGAACGATCCGCGAGTCATCCTCGCGATAGAGGACTTCCGCCGGGCTGATCCGCTGGAGCTCGTCCTCGACAGAATCGGCGGCAAAAACACCCGCCTCGAATCGCCCGCTCGAGAGCTCGGCCCACGCAATCCCGACGACCCGATCGTCCTGTCCGGCCCGATTGACGGGTCGATAGATCGCGGCGATGTAGTTCGCCTCGCGAGGATCGAGCATGCCATCGTCGGTCAGTGTTCCCGCCGAAACGACGCGGCTGATCTCTCGCTTGACCAAGCCCTTGGCGAGTTTTGGATCCTCGACTTGGTCACAAACCGCCGCCCGATAACCCGCTTGAATCAACTTCCGCAGGTACCCATCGAGTTGGTGATGGGGGAACCCGGCCATCGCCGTCGGGTTGTCGCTGTCCTTGTCGCGGCTGGTCAACGTCAGGCCGAGAACCCGTGAGGCGACTTTTGCGTCCTCCAAGAACAGTTCGTAGAAATCGCCCATGCGAAACAGCAGCAGCGCATCGCCGCAAGCCGCTTTCGCCTCCTGGTACTGTCGCATCATGGGTGTAGTCATGGCGACATGCTACCGATCCGATCACGTCACATGAACGGGCGTATGTCAAGAAATCGTCGCCGCCTCCAGGTCGATCGGCGGCAGATCCCTTCCAATCGTCAAGGGTTAACGCCCCATCAGGTAGCCGATCAGATCGGCCATCGCCTGCGTGTCAAGGACCTGCTCGAGCCCCTCGGGCATTAGCGAAACACCGCTGCTTCGAAGCTCCTCAATCTCTTCTCGCGAAATGGTGTCGGTCGCCCCGTGAGCCCGCGTCAAGGTGACACTGTTGGCGTTTTCGCCCACGATCATCCCGCTCAACGTGCGGCCATCCGTGGTCAACAGGATGTACAGCAGGTATTGGGGATTGACCTCGGCGTTCGGATCCAAAACGTTGACCAGAATCGACTCCGCACCGCGGGCATTCAGCGTGGCCAGATTGGGGCCGATCTCGTGCCCGACGTCGGCGAACCGGTGGCATCCCGCACAGTGCACTGCGAACAAATTTCTACCGCGATCAACGTCAGAAGGAAGCGACAGGGCCGCTCGATAAGCCGAGACCAAATGGGTTCGACGCCCCGAGTGACCCCGAGTGACGTAGTTAGCGAGACGGTCGCGAATCTCCGCACTGATTTTGCTGCGGTACGCGGCCTCCCATCGCACCGGCGCGATTTCGCCGATCGCGATTCGCCCTGCGTCGATCGCGTCCAACAGGACTGGCAATCGCTCGACTCGGGAAAACAACACCTCGCAGGCCGCTTCCCGGGCCGACGGACCCAGCCGCCCCCAAGCCTTCACCAACGCCTCGCTAGCGTCCGGCGAGTCAAACCCGCCGAGCGCCCGAATCGCCGCCACCTGAATCTCCGGAGGCTGTTGGTGATCGATCCAGCCGACAATCGCCTCCTGGATTTCATCCCACGGACCCACCCCGATCGACTCAACCGCCCCAACGCGTGTCGGCAAATCACTGTGATGCGAAGCGACCTTGATCGCCTCCTGGATCCATCGCGCGCGATACCTACGAATCGTACTCGCATCCTGGGGCGACGATGGATCTCGCAAAAGCGGCCCAAAAACGGTCAGCGCCCACGCACCATCCAGCTCATCATCGATGAGCGGAAGTGCGGACAAAGCGGCGCGAATCTCGCCGGCGTTCGCTCGCCTGCGTATCTGTTGGGCAATGGATCGAAGAAATGCGGTGGCGTGAGTCGAGCGGAAATCGCGGTCGACAATGAGCGTGCAAAACAACTCCGCCGCCCCTTCGGCGAGGCTGCTCTGCACCGCCGCCCGCATCCAAAGGTCGTCAACATCTCGCCGAATCAAGGCCGCCAGCGCCGACGGTCGAGAACGACCCGCATCGGTCCGGGCGTCGACCCTTCCCAGCGCCAGTGCCAAGCGATACCGCACTTCGATCGATGGATCGTCAATCATCGCTAGCCATTGCAAATTGAGCGACGGATCCGATGCGAAAGATTCAGACAATTCGATCGCGTGTCGCCGAACCTGTGGATGCTCGTCGCGAAGCCGTTGTAGGAGAATTTCTGTATTCAGGCATTTCAGCCCCGAGAGTGCGTGCATCGCGTGCAGCCGCCCCAGTGGCGACGGCGAGTCATCCGCCATGCGAACCAGCAACTCCACCACACCAATGTCTTGGCGCTGGTAAATCAGCCGCGATGCCGTTTCGCGATGCCAAGCATTGGGGTGCGCGAGCAGTTCGACAAGCGCGGCCGTGCTCAGGCTCGATAGCCGGGGCGTCGGGCGATGGGTGAACGACTCGGGAACGATGCGGTACAGCCGACCGCGATCGCGGCCGGCATTGAGATCGAGGTGCCGTTTGATATCCGGTGGAAGGCTCTTGGGGTGTTCGATGACTTCACGGTAGACGTCGACGACGTGCAGCGAACCATCGGGTGCATTGGCGAACTGGGCCGGCCGAAACCAGATGTCGCTCGAGGCGACAAACTCGCTCTGAGGATCGATGCGACGTGCGATCATCGCTACGCCGTTGGGCTCCAACCGCTTGCGGTGAATCAGGTTCCCTCCCACATCACCGACGATCGCCATACCGCGATCGGCCTCCGGCCAGGCGTCGCCACGATAAATCGTGATGCCGGTCGCGCCGGTAAAGTAACCGCTGGCGCGTCCGCCCCCTTCGATAGGGCCGCTGGCCAGTCCAGAGACCCTCAGCCGCGTTCGCAGGAGACGCCACGGTTCGACGGGACTGATTCGAAACACCTCCGCTTGAGGACCATCCTCCGCGATCGAAAGTCGCGCCGTTGGTAGGTCGGCGAATCGGTTTCTTGCGACGTCACGCTCCGCGTACAACACCTGTTGGATGTGATCGCTATTGCTGCTGACGAACTTTCGGCCCCAGTCATCAAAGGCCATCCCGTGTTGTCCACCACCGCTGGTGACTTCAAACTCGAGCGAACGAGGATCCAGCGCGAGATCGCGCCCCCGTACCGAGATGGCCGCGGTGTCGAGCGGTGTTCCATCCTCGGCGGTCCGCCGAATCTCGCCACCGTTACTACTGCAAGCAAGGTGGATTCGGTTGTCCAAGCCCCAGCGAAATGAATTCGCCAGTCCCTGGACGTTCGACGTGCCCAGTCCGGTCATCACCGTCACCACCCGATCGGCAATCGAATCTCCCGTGGTGTCCTTCAAGAAAAGCAAATCGGGAGCATCGACCACGAACAAGCCCTGATCGTAAGGGAAGATCGCCGTCGGCCATCGAAGTCCATCGGCGAAGACCGTACTCGAATCGAAAATGCCGTCATCGTTGAGATCGTCGAGGATCGTGATTCGCGAGATCGCATCGTCACGGTGTTCGCTGTAGCCGCGCATCTCGCAGACATAGAGCCGCCCGTTCTCGTCCCACTGGACGACGACGGGACTGGTCACCAACGGTTCGGCCGCGATGAGTTCCATCCGATACCCTTGGGCAACGGCGAATGTGTGGAGAGCCTGATCCGCGGGTGTCGGGGCGATTCGCGGAAGTTGTGCGGAGTAGTCCTCTTGAGACGCACCGATTCGCGGCGAGGCGAGCAGAAGCAGCAGCCAGGCGAGTCGAAAAATCCGGCGCACCATCAGCGATTGATCTCCAGCAAATCTGCGATGCCTCCCATCAGTACCCGCTCGGCGCGGCCATCGACGTTGGACGCCTGGTTACTTGTTTCGTAACCGCCCTGTTGGTACGCGATCTCGGTGCCGATGTAGCCCGGCCCGTAATCGCCGTAGGCCGCCATCGCGACCGTTAAGTCAGGACGCATCGATTTCGCGGCAAGTTGGTACTCGACGAACAGCTCCCCCGGCATGTGCAAGACGCGGGCGTCTGCGACACCGAGGCAGCTGAGAATGGTGGGGACACCCGCTTCGCGGCGGAGGACGAAGCCCAATTTGTCGGGGCTTCCCCAATATTCCACCGAATTCCAATGAGGTAGGTGATCGACCAATTCTTGACGCGCCAGATGGCGTGCCAAGGGAAGCGATACCGAAGCGGTTCGCCAAAAGATGTCCTCGCCCGATATCTCAAAGGTCTCGGTCGCATCGAATGCGCGCTTCATCGCGTCGGCCAATCGCATCGCCAATTTCAACCGATTCTCCTTCGCACCGTCGTTGTATTTGCCCGCACCGACATTGCCTCCCGCACCGTTAAAGTGAAGATGCAAAGGCTCGGGCAACTCTTGGCCGCGGATGAAGCGTGCAATCCCGGGAAAGTCGGGACTCGGAATTCCGGTGCGGTAATAGCTCTGCGGATGACACGCGTAGTAGGTGAGCACGGCGACCGGGACGCTTCGGTTCCAAAAAGAGATTGCCGTTAACTCGGGATCAATCACGCCTTCGGGCTCGGCGCGAATCGCCGGATCACGCGTTGCGGTGTATCGCGTGGCCCGCACTCTGGCATCGTCGCCGAGGATGCGACGATTGGAGGCGACTTCATGCACCACCGCGGTCCCGATTCCGGCGTGGGTGAT
>JBGTCJ010000056.1:0-5794 GCA_041748895.1 Pirellulaceae bacterium | reverse complement strand
CGATCGCCGGCCGCCCTTCCAAAACCTCCGATCAGTATTCACTGGCCGTCACCTACTACCACCTTCGTACCGGATCATTGCCGGTGAGTGATGGCACGGTGTGGGAGGTGCTCGACGCACACCGGACAGGAAAACTCGATCTCAGTCGTGTTCCGGAGCCCGAGCAGTGGGTACTCCGCAAAGCGACCTCGCTCGATTGGCAACAACGGTTTGAATCCTGTGCGGACTTGGTGGAATCACTTCGTGAAGCGCTTCGGGCTGAGGGTCAAACTCGCCCCGTCCCGTTGCCGGGACGACAAGAGACCGCCGACTCTCAGCCCACGGTCGCGATCGATCCGTGCTTGACGCTTCAGCCGGGTCAGTCGATGGTCGATACGGCATTTCCGGCTGGCAGGACCCGGTCGGACCTCGAATCCAGCCCCACGGCTGTGATCGACGCGAAACGCGATCGCGCCACCGATAGCGCCTACCCGTCAGCGTCGCATGCAAACCTTGCTGAGACATCTTCTAACCCTCCTGAGGAATCGCCGTCCCCGCCCGCTCCGAGCCGCTGGAAGCAGAAGAAATGGATCGCGACGGCCGGTGCGATCTGCCTGCTGCTCCTGCTCGTAGGACCCGTGCGATGGTCGAACTGGGGATCGCCATCGACGCTGACATCCGGCCCAGCAAACGGGAGCGAACTCACGCCTCCCGTGGACACCCCGTCCGATCGCGATACTTATGCCCTTACGGAAGACGCCGTCGCCACTCCAGCGGCTTCCATCGAGGACCTGATCGCATCGGCGTATGCCAACGTCGATCGAGATTACGAGACGGCCGTGGCTGACTATCGCACCGCGGCCGCTCGGGACGATCGCTTGTTGCAGCCCACGGTCCGCCGTCTGGAGGGTCATTTGGGCGAAGTCCACCAGTTGCTGGTCTCGAGCGACGGAAATCACTTGGTGACCGTTTCGGACCACGCCAGTCTCTTTGTCTGGTCGATGGACCAGCTCGATCGCAATCCCAGCGACCGCTTGCGGTTCACGCCATCGGTCGGCCCCGGCGCCGCGATCGAAACGGTCTCGCTTTCGCCCGACGGTCGTTTGGCTGCCTCGGGCGACTACAGCGGTACGGTGGTGATCACCGATTTGGCCAAGCCGCAAACTCCGATCGCAAAACTCACGATCGATGACGGCGCGCCTCTGTCCCTAGCCTGGCACCCCTCAGGTAACGCAATCATTGCCGCCACGGACAAGCCATCGATCGTTCTCATTACCGACCCGAAAGGTGATCCCCAACCAGCCTCCTTTGACATCACCGCGGAGGTTGAACAGGTCGCTTTCGATCTCAACGGGTCTTGGCTAGTGATGCGAGATAACGAGGGAATGGCGAGCCGGATCGCTTGGAGCGACATTGAACGTATCGCGACGATCGCGTCCGCGCCCGTGGCTCAAGCGATCGCGAGCCCGGGGACTCATGTGCGTGTGATGTTGGTCACCCAAGGTGAATCGTCCGTCAACGATTCGGCTGCGGAGGCGCTGGCGCCGACGAGCGTCGTGATGACCGGAGGTGACGACGGCGAGGTGACACTGATTGAACTATCGACATCGCCGGTCGTGATGGATCGACACGTCACGCACGGACGTGAAATCGAGGCGATCGCTTGCACCCCGCGCGGGATCGTGGGCCCCTTGGCTAGCGGTGATGGTGAAGGGAACATTTCGGTTTGGCGACCAGGTCAGCCATCAAGCCCTCTTCGACTCAGCTCGCACGCGCTGCTCATCTCGTCGCTGGATCTCTCGCAGGATGGGCGCTGGTTGGTCGCTGGGTCCCACGACGGCGATCTCACGCTTTGGGACTTGGCGACCGATGGCATGGCGATGATCCGTCTGTCAGCGAACGCGGGTGCAATCAACGCGGTCCGTATCGACCCTCGGGGTCGATGGATCCTCGCCGGCTATGCCGACGGCCTGGCCGGCGCCTGGGACTTGCCACAGGCCAAACTTTTGCTCGCGATCCAACCTTCGCCACATGCGGCACCGTCCAAGCCCGGTCCGGCTCCGAAACCGCCGTCCGAAAAGCCAGCGACGGTCGCGACGGCGACGTTTTGAAAACCGCCCGCATCAGCTAGCGATAATCCTCGGGACGCTTTCCTCGGACGTGTGTCCCGAAACCGAACGGCGTCGGATCGTAACTGCCAACGATGGAAACGTTCAAGTCATCCGTAATGTTGGCCTCTCTCCCCACGCACCAAAGCGTCGCGTTCACGATCATTCGGCGGACTGCCTCGCTCGCGAGGTCGGTTGCGGCACCCATGGTCGTCGTGAACACACGACCGCCCCGATAGGTCCTGGTCCAACCGATCGGCATCATCGGCTGGTTCCGCGGGTCGTCGACGATGTCGTCGGTGGCATTCATGCCCTTTAAAATCGCGCCGCGAAAGATCACGTGGCTATCTCCAGGCAGCGGTAAACGAACCCGGTAGACGTCGCTCGGACCCCACATGTCGCCATCGTTGATGCCGCGAGCGATCGGGTGTGTGCGATCCTCCACCATCCCTCGAGTGCTCTCCACTTTGTGCTTGCCATGGTGGGCTATCCAAGTCTCACCCAACACTTGGCGGCCGAAGCCTCCTGGATAGTCCTCCCCGTCGTGTTTCCATCCGTACTTGGCATACGTTGACCCCGGGGCAGGATTGAACGCGTGCGTTGCCGTTCGCAGTCCGATGATCGGACGACCCGATTCGATGTAATCGACCAAGTGGCGCATTTGATCATCGGGCAACGCGCGAAACCGCGAGGCGATCACCATCAGATCGGCATCGGCCAGCCGATGAAGTCCCGGTAGATTATCGGTTCGCTCGGGATTGATTTCTCCCGTCTTCGGATCGATCGCGAAAATCACCGTGCACTGGAACCCATGGTGGTGGGACAAAATCTTCGCCAACTGTGGCAGCGTCTCCTCACTGCGGTACTCTTCATCGCCTCCCACCAGCACCACGTGTTTGCCCGCCCCCGCGCCGCGGCCCCCATCGAACTCCAACCAAGGGTCTTCGGCGATCACCGTTAGCGCGCCCACCCATACGAGGCACGAAAAGAGGACTTGTCGCATGATTGTTTCTCAAAAAGCGGAAGAGCTAATGACCTCGCGATCGACCCGTTCGGTGAACCGGAACTAACCACAAGCTATCTCGTGGCAAGCAGTCGTCGTCAGAACTGAATTCCCTGCGAAACTTCGACCGCGGGGGCATTCCCTAGGATACCATGCGGATGCGTTGTTTTGACGCAAGCCAACAGGTCCCCCAGTCCGGCACTTCCATGTGGATCCACCGATGAATGATCACGACATCGCCCATCGACGCGAGTTTCTCCAGCGAACCGCCTCGCTCGCCGCCCTCGGCGGCGCAGCCTTTGTGGCATCCCACGGTGGCAACCCGATCATCGCTTCCGAACCGGTCGCATCCAGTGCAAGCCCTGCGCGCCGCCTGCCCCGCGAAGTCGCGATCGCGACGATCAGCCAGGAGGGGCTTCGCGGCTCGAGTCCGACACAGATGATTTCACGTATCCTGGCGCGAATGTCGGAGGCGGTGAGGGTCCAGCCCGACATCATCTGCTTGCCCGAGGTGTTCGCTTTTGCCAATCTCGATGGCGGTCGACCTGCGGTCGCCGATGTGGCTGAGGAAGGGATCGGCGAAGTGCTCGCACCCTTCGCGAAGTTTGCCGCGGACCACCATTGCCATGTCGTCTGCGCGACATACACCCGGTCGGGCGATCACTGTTTCAACTCGGCCGTCTTTTTGAATCGTCAGGGCGAAATCGTCGGCGAGTATCGCAAAGCCTTCCCAACCGTCGGCGAAATGCAGAACGGCGTGATGCCAGGTCCTCTCGAAATACCGGTAATCGAAACCGACCTAGGCAAATTGGGCGCTCAGATCTGTTTCGACATTGAATGGGACCATGGGTGGCGTGCCCTTCAGAATGGCGGGGCTGAGATCGTATTCTGGCCAAGCGCTTTCGCGGGGGGCCGGAAGGTCAACGCTCGGGCTTGGCAGCATCGATACTGTGTCGTTTCGAGCACTCGCAAGGACAGCTCCAAAATTTGCGATGTCACCGGGGAGGAATTGGCGACAACCAGCCGTTGGCATCCCTGGGCCTGGGGAACCGTAAATTTGGAGAAAGCGTTTCTCCACACTTGGCCGTACGTCACGCGTTTCGGTGACCTGATCAGCCGGTATGGCAATCGAATCCGAATCACCACGCACGCGCTGGAGGAATGGTCCGTGATCGAATCCCGCGACCCGGATCTGAAAATGGCGGATTTGATGAGTGAATTCGAGCTCGTGACGCTCGATGATCACTTGAAGCTCGCCGAACGCATGCAGGACCGATTGCGAGTGAGCTAACTAGCGAGGGGGCGTCCCCGCGGAGCCTGTTTTCGGATCTCCCGGCCTCACAAGGCAGATGACTAGGTGGCTTGGGTTCACTAGCTGGGGCCGGATTTATGCTGTTGGTCGGCGAAATGGTTGAAGCCAGTCGTAGCTTCTCGACTGTCTTCGTATTGGCTGGGGCAATGCCACCGGTGGCATTGCTCGGCATGTGGATTAGCGCTCGAAGCGGGGCGCGCACATGAGTACGCATTCAGTCAAGCTCCGCGGGGCCATCGTCGGTTGCGGTATGGTTGCCAAGTATCATCTTCTCGGTTGGCAGAGGATTCCAAACGTCGAGATCGTTTCACTGTGCGATCTAGATGTGGTGCGAGCGAAAAGTCTGCAAACGCAATATGCCCCGCAAGCCAGTTGTCATAATGACTTGGTTTCGATGCTCAATCAAACACCCTTAGACTTCGTCGACATCTTAACTCCACCATGGATGCATCGCGAACATTGCCTGCTTGCGGCGGATTTTAATACGCACATCATCTGCCAAAAACCGATATGTGATTCTTTGGCACCTGCCCGCGATTTGGTTCATCAGTTGCGAGATTATCAAAAACTCTTTGCGATCCATGAAAATCATCCGTGGCGGCCTTGGTTCCGTGAGGTCGTTCGACTGAAGAATGCCGATTTCTTCGGTGGGCTCCGCTTTTTAAGACTGATGCAGCATGATGCTTTTGAACCGTCCGAACAATACAAGTGCGAAGCTATTCACGGTGTACTGCTCGAATACGGCGTTCATCTCATAGCAATGGCCAGGACACTACTGGGCGATCCTCGTCACGTAACCGCTTGGACCGATCGCATCAACCCTCGAGTACGGGGCGAAAGCCTTGCCCATCTCGTCCTCGAATTCTCTGAAGCCACCGCGATAATCGATATCGCGTGGAAGCCTCAGGGGCAGCCCCAAGGAGGGCTTGTGTTGATTGGCGATGCTGGCGAAGCTACCTACGAAGGACGGATGACTCGCGATGGCGAGGCCCTGTTTTCATTGACGCATCAGGGAACCCGCGTCCGTCATGAACAGCGGCTCATTTCCAATGATTTCACCGAGTCGTTCTATCTGCTTCAACGAGAGTTCGTCGCTTGTATTTTGGAGAACCGCCATCCGGAACAATCCGCTTCAGAAAATCTACAGACTATCGAAATTGCCTTCGCTGCATATCGCGCGGCGGAAGCACAAACCAGGCTGCCTTTGAGGTACGACAATGCGATACATGATGCTTAAACTCTTTTCTACAGTTAGCTGCTTTTTATTTGCAGCTATCGCATGTGATACCCGCGCGCAGGAGGCCAGGCCTTCAGTAAAGCGGTTTGCTGTTTATGAAATAACTTTGGAGTCGAAGGAACAATATGAAAACGCTTACACTCAGTGTAGCGCGA
>JBGTCJ010000055.1:0-2343 GCA_041748895.1 Pirellulaceae bacterium | reverse complement strand
GGCGATCTCGGGAATCCTCTACGTTTCAAATGATTCACCGGTCGTACCGCTGCGAGGCCAGATTTTGAGTGGCAACGTGATGACATCACGGCTCAATCGCAATCAGTTAACGTATCAGGGAGCGACGGCGCGAGGCCGCGAGCTGCCTGATTTTCTGACCAGTGATGATCCTTGGTTTCGGCCTGTCGATCTGCAGATGGATCCGCAGGGAAACATCTACGTTGCCGATTTCTATAACAAAATCATTGGTCATTATGAGGTTCCGCTAGACCATCCCGACCGCGATCGCAGTAGCGGTAGGATTTGGCAAATTCGCTACGTCGAATCTGCCGACAACCCGAGCGACGATGTACCAAGCGATGACGTACCGGGAGACGTTTCAATGACTGTTCAACGAACGCCAACCGATCCGCAGTCGCTTGCCGACCGTGTCCGTGATATCGACCCACGGCAACGCATCGGAGCACTACGTCTGGCGAGCGAATTGAAGTCATGGCCACCGTCGCTACGGCGAGCGGTGTTGGAATCTCTTGATGCGGATCATGCACACGTGGTGCGGGCTGCCGCCGAGGCAATCGGTTTAGTCGAAACCGACCACCAAGATATTTTGACGCTGGTTCAACGCTTGATCCATGTCAGCGGCGATGATCCCGTACTGCGTCAGACGATCCGCATTGCGATTCGAAATCGACTGCGACGGTCCTCAGCGGGTTCACCGATTTGGAGCGATCTGATCACGGCGACGACGGCTGATGGAATCGCTGATGAAATCGCGTCAATTTTGCCGGCAGTCGATCGAGAGCAGGTGGTGAGTGTGATACTCAACTACCTTGGGAAAACGCCGGATTCGTCGCTTCGCCGGCAATTGATCCGGCACGCCGCGACTCATACAAGTAAGTCGACATTAGACCCTGTTGTGCAGATGGCGAGGTCGATCGCGGGCGATTCCATCGATGAACAAAATGATATGCTCGATGCGCTGCACACACCTCAGGATCGTGCGGTAAATAAGTATCCGGTACCTTTTGTGCGAAGCACCCGAACGGCGAGTTCCTCGCAAAAGGTACCGGACACTTATTTGCCGCTCACTGCTCAGCAGGGCGGTACATCGGATCGGCAACCGGGTTTGCCGCTTCATCGCTGGACGCTCGAGTTCGCTCGGCAGGCGTTGGATCGTTTCCGCGAGTCGGCTGAGGGCCAGAGCATGGTGCTCGGCTGGTCAACAACCGATGGAGAGCCGTGGGCGGAGCAGCAGCGAGCATTAGGAGAGGATGCGACTGCGATGCTTCGCAGCAGCCACACGCGAGGGGAGCGTTATGTCGGCGTACTTGTATCCGATCCGTTTCCAGCGCCTGCGACGATTTCATTTCGGCTTGCTGGCCACGACGGTCATCCGAGTGTCGCCGCCCAGGGAAAGAATCAGGTGCGGTTGGTTCGTGTTTCCGACGGTGGCATCCTGCGTGAGGCGGCTGCGCCGCGGAGTGATGTTGCCAGTCTGATCAGCTGGGATCTCAATGAGTTGGCTGGCGAGTTGGTCCGACTGGAATGTCACGATGGTGATTCGTCGGGCTCTTATGCTTGGATCGCGATCGGTCGGTTGGAACCTCGCTGGCTCAATGAGAGTTCAAGTGTCGACAACTTGCGGGCGTGCCTGCACTGGACGACGCGAACCGGTCTGGTTGAGATGATCGAGCCGTTGGAGCAATTGTTGGCGGTTGACCATTATTCACCCTCGATTCGGCTCGAGATCGCCTTGGCAATCGCCGAGACCGAGCGGCTACGGTCGTGGGAGGCGGTGCTTGCCGGCTTCAAAATCAGTTCCCATTTGCTTTCGTCGGCCAGCGAGGTGATCCAGCGGTTCGTCGCCGCCAGGGCGGCCAGCGATTCAGAAGATGGCGAGACGCTGTTTGACGAGGCCTGCCAATTGGTGACCTCGCATTTGTCAGCTCAAGAAGAATCGACATTTGCCCAGCAGTGGGTTCAACGCGGAGCGTCGGCTGAGGGCTTACTGCGAATGTGCGAATCGGGTTGGCTCAGTCCGGCGGTGCTGCTGGACGAGACTCTCAGCGAGATCCTTCGAACCCGAATGGATGCCGACGCTCAGCGACGTTTACAGAAACTGACTTCGGATCTCGAAACGCTCCACACCCTGGATCCCCAGCGACAGATCGATTTGATTGCTGAGGTTGAAACTATCATGATTGATCGGGCGGCGGGTGGAGAAGTGTTTACGCGTCATTGCGCGGCATGTCACCAATTGCGAGGCGTCGGGTCGGTGGTGGGTCCGCAACTGGATGGGACGGTTTCACGCAGCAATACGCGGTTGATCGAAGATATACTGGT
>JBGTCJ010000054.1:0-3272 GCA_041748895.1 Pirellulaceae bacterium | reverse complement strand
AATCGACTTGTCACGTACCTGGAAACCGATGGAGGACGTCTGGACTGGGGCGCTTCTTTGAAGACCTTTTTTCCGGTGACACGATCGGAACCTCGTCTGACATCGAATTGGCGCCCTACCAATTTCTTTGGCTCAAACGGTGCTAAGGCTCGTCAATCCACGCCTAGTAGCGAGTGATCGTCTCGTGCAAGTTGAGGATCACGCGGCAAAGGTTTCCCCAAGCCGCCAACTCGGTTCGATCGACTTCTCGCGACAGATGTTTTCGCCGGACATCGGGAAGGCCGATCTCGATCAAACTTTCTGCATCTTCGGGATTATCGCGATAGGTCTCGCGGAGCGACGACAGTAGCTCCAGCATCGAATCGCGGTGCTCCGTGGGAAGATCGTGCCCCAGCGCCATTCGGTAGGCGGTCGTCAAACGCCGGACATCCGATGGGTCTGGATCCTCCAACAACCTCTCCGCAAATGCGACCGCGGCCTCAACGAACGTCGGATCATTGAGCAGCGTCAACGCCTGTTGGGGCGTGTTTGCTTTCACCCGAGTGGCGAGGCAATCCTCGCGCGTTGGCGCATCAAAATTTAGCAACATCGGCTGCAGAAACGTCCGCTGCCAATGCATGTAGACGGCGCGGCGGTATTGTCGCTCATCGACCTCGGGCACGTACGAGCGATCAGGAAACTGAAGATTGGAGTAGTGCCCCTCGGGCTGATATGGCTTCGCCGGCGGGCCCCCCAACTCAAGATTCAAAAGTCCCGCGATCGCCAATGCGTTATCACGAACGGCTTCGGCCTCGAGCCTTCGCGGTGAATGGTGAGACAGCCATCGATTGTCTGGGTCGATCGTTCGGGCACGTTCACTCGCGTCGGACGATTGGCGATAGGTCTCCGAAAGGACGATCTGCTTAACCATTCGCTTAACATCCCAACCACTGTCTCGAAAGTCGGCGGCGAGGTAGTCAAGCAGTTCCGGGTGCGATGGAGATTCGCCCTGCGCCCCGAAATCGTCGGCACGAGGACTGAGGGCAACGCCAAAGAACTGCTGCCAAAACCGATTGACGATCACTCGGGCAGTCAGCGGATTCTGAGGCGAGACCAGCCAATTGGCCAGATCAAGTCGAGTCTGCCGTGGCGACTCGACCTCCGCGGACTGGACTGCGCCGCTTGTGCCCTGACTAGACGCGGCCTGATCACTCGAGGCAACGATCGCTCCGTCCGAAAGGCCACTTTGCGGCAAGAAAGAGGGCGTCGATGGCAAGACGACTTCACCCGACTCGTCCTGCCAATTGCCGCGAGGCAGAAGTCGCGTCGTCACGGGATCGATCGCCTCAGTGACCAACACCGGCGTCCACCCGCCGCGACACTCGAGGATCTGCCGATCAATTCTCGCCAGTTCGGCGCGCACCGATGCAAAGGCACTGGTCGAACGGAGGTAGTGCGAACGGGCACTTGATGAATCCAAGGTCAAGTCCGCAGGGCACTCGATATCCACCGGTGCCAGCGGGCTGATCGATACACGGACACAACCCAAACGATGGCCCTTGCCGAGCGATACGATCAGGCGATCGCCGTCGCTCACCTGCATCGGCACGTCCAAGATCCACACCGCCGAGTGACGCTGACCAGCGCGATCTTGGACGAGCCGCCATCCATCCTGAATGCCGATCACCTCGTAACCACTGAGGTATCGAGGCCGTGCGTGGTCAGAATGGGCGTGCCGCGCCTGCAGGATCGTTGGCTTGGGTTGGCTTGCGCCGGGCTTGGGGTCTTGCGAACCGAGCATCCACTGGACCTTGAGGATGTCGTCCATCGATTTGTCCGCGCGATGGATGCGATTGCCGTGGGCTTCATGTGGAAGCAATTCCAGTCGCAGCGACGCAACCGTCCCGGCCGCCAATTCGAACTCGATCGACTCGTCACCCTTAACATCCGCGGGCAACAAAAGGCTCCCATCAGTCTGTGGCTCGCCGGCATCGCAGACGCTTTGGCACACGGTCCAGCCGTCGGCAGATGCAGCTTGATTCGCACGAATCTCGTTTTTCCAACGTCGCCACGCCTTTTTCTCGCTAGGCCGCATGCCGTCAAACGTGGCGTCCACGAGCGATTGAGCCTTTGCGATCCACGCGGCCCGCCTGCGATTCAAAGCATCACTCTGAACCATTCTCTCGGGAGGAAACGGGTATTCGTTGGTGAACCCTTTCAAATCAGGGTTGGGTGTGTATCGGTAGTCGCTGTACACGCCCCACTGCTTGATGTCGGCGAAATACGCGGACATTGAGTAAAAGTCTCGCTGCGTGATCGGGTCGAATTTGTGGTCGTGGCATTCGGCACATCCCAGTGTCGACCCGAGCCAGGCGGTGCCGACGGTACGCACCCGGTCGGCGGCGTACTTGGCGAGATATTCCGCTGGCTGAGCACCGCCCTCACGAGTCATCATGTTGAGCCGGTTGAAGCACGTCGCGGTCAGTTGCTCCGGCGTTGGGTCGGGTAACAGATCGCCGGCAAGTTGCTCGATCGTGAATTGGTCAAACGGCTTGTTGTCATTGAAGGACCGGATCACGTAGTCGCGGTAGGCCCACGCGTTCATGTTTTGGTCACCGTGAAAACCGACCGTGTCGGCATAGCGAACGACATCCAACCAGGGTGTGGCCATCCGCTCCCCGAATTGCGGCGATTGAAGCAAACGATCCACGACGGCTTCGTAAGCGTCGGGTGATTCGTTGTCGACAAATGCGTCGATCTCAGCGATCGTTGGCGGAATTCCGATCAGGTCGAGGTAAAGGCGTCGAATCAAGACCCGTCGATCGGCCTGCGAAGATCGCGTCAAACCATGCGTCTCCAGGCCTTCGTCGATGAAAGCGTCGATCGCGGACGCCGTCGACTGATGCAGACCCTCCTGCGAGCTTCGGGTTGCGGGAGGAATCGGTTTCCGCAGCGCCCCATAAGCCCAATGGGTTTCGTACTCTGCCCCTTGATCAATCCACTGGCGAAGCCGAACTTTGTCATCCGCGGTCAATCGTTTGTGCGATGCGGGTGGCGGCATCACGGCTTCGGGATCGCTAGATTCGATTCGCTCGATTAGGAGCGATTGACTGGCACTGCCGGGGACGAAGGCACCTGCGACGAGCGCCTCTTCGCGCACATCTAGCCTCAAATCGGCCTGGCGGTCCGAGGAATCGGGGCCATGGCAAAAAAAACAGTTGTCCGAAAGGATGGGGAGGATGTCTCGATTGAAGGAAAGTGCTCGCTCGACCGCAGGTTCATTTCCCCCCGCG
>JBGTCJ010000053.1:0-16704 GCA_041748895.1 Pirellulaceae bacterium | reverse complement strand
TCGCGGACAACCGTCGGGTGCGATCCGGACAATTGCCACTTGCCCGCCAACGCCGTCGCGTAACCAGCCGGACCGAGCAATTGTGCGAACGTCAAGTGACTCGCGATGTCATCAGCCCCCTCGTGTTTCACCGGCGGTCCACCACGCATGCCGGAAAAATTCAGTACCCCCGTGCGAAAGCCATATTGCCCCGTCATCATCGTGAACCGCGTCGGATGACAGACGGGTGACGTGTAGCAGGTCTCGAACTGCACGCCCGTTCGGCCCAGTTCGTCGAGATTTGGCGTTCGATGGATTGGGTGCCCGTACCCGCTCAGCTCGCTGGCGCCGATGTCATCGGCCATGATCACGATCAGATTCGGTTTCCTCGCGGGCTCGTCCGCCGCGACGGACAAGCTGAAGCAGCAGCCCCCGACGATAAATAGGGCTGCGAAAGGGAACGAACATGCGAAACTTTTCATCGGGAGGCTTTCCGGTTGGGGTTTTGGTTTTGGTTTCTGCGAGCGTCGGATCGGCGACCCACTTTGGAGGCATGCCAGGCGCCGAACTCGGTCGTGAACACGCTGCGGTCTAGCGGGAGCGGGCGAGTGTTGTGGGTCGCGACCACGTCGTCGCTTGTCGAATTCTCAATGATCACGTCGTCGAACCAAGCCTCGCTGCGACTCCCTTTTGAATCGCCACACCAGACGCCGATCGCGACCAGCAGACGATCAATTTGCAATCCAGCAAACGCACCCCGTCGGCCGATCACCGCATCGTACGCGCTCGCAAGGGGCAGGCGGATCCCGTGCCACCTCCCGGGCTCGCCGTCCAAACGCCAAAAGAGCGCCTCGCGACGCTCACCCATCGCGATCAACTCGGTCGCACCGGCCTTTTCGCCCCTGGCCATGAACTGGGCGTGGAGCGCCATACGCATGTTCAGCGCGCGATCGCCACTTCCCCAATCCAGCAGATACGTCAACTTCGGATCCTCTGCCGCGAATGCGGTGAAACGGAGATAGCCTCCACCGCCCACGTCGGGTTGCTCGATCAGGTAACTGGCGCGAACCAGCGGCGACTGTTTTTCTGCGACTTTGACCCACTGGTACAACTCGGTCATCTCATCGTGAGCCCAGGTCTGACCCTTTTCGCGAACCGCAAGGTACGCCGCGCTGTCTCCGGCCTTCGCGTGACCCTTGCCAACGGTGGCCGTGAAGCCAGGATTGTGGTCGGCGATGTAACGGTACGGCGTCATCCAGCCATCAAGTGACTGCTCGAACGATCCATTCTCGAGCGTGGGCGAAGGGGTGCGATCGGTGATGTTGTCAAACCAAAGCGGCTCCTGATCCTCGTACTGGCGAAACCGACTGGGAAAGACAAACTGCTCTGCGACGCCTCCGAGGCGACCCACCACCGTGGCCTGGTCGCCATCGATATCGACCGTCAAGTAGTAACCACCGCCGTTGCCGCCAGCGGAAGGTTGACCGGAAGAAAATTCCGAATACTCCTCACCGAAATTGCGAGGCGGAACCACGGTCGGCGCAGTGATGAAATTGATTTCACGCCACGTCCAAGCTGTCTTGACGCTAGCCTTTATCCCGTTGTGGACGTGACCACAAAACACCCAGCGAACGGAACCGGCATCGGCCAGTGTTTGCAAAAGCCTTGTCCGCAGTGGCTTCTCGTAGGTGTACGACTCGAGTTGAGTCAGCCCCTGCGGCAGCAGGTGGTGATGCACAAAGACCATCGTTGGACGATCACGGTGGGCAAATAAATCCGCCCGCAGCCATTCAATCAGGTCGTCACTGAATTCGTCCGTGGCGTGCTCTTCGAAGGGCAATACGACGAAGTGCCAGCGCCCGCAGTTGAAGCCGTACGTCACCGCCTCGGTCCCGTTGGCGGCGCGTTGCAGCGATTTGAATTCGGTCCAAGGGTTGCGGCCGTCGTGATTGCCATGAACGAGCATCGTTAACGGCTTCAACTCTCCGAGGGCCGATTTGGCGAGTTCGACAAATTCAGGGTTGGGGTTCGCGATGATGTCGCCGAGATGCGTGACAAACGCCGGGGGTCGGTCCGAGGCGTGCAACTCGGACGTGATCACACGGTACTTGGCCAAGTGGCTGCGCGGATCGCGTCCGTCGCCAACATCCCGAGAACCAAAGTGCGTGTCCGCAATGAGCGCGAAACGGAACCGATCTCCGAATCGCGAAAGCTCGGGAAATAGTGGCGATGTTGGCACCATCGCCGTGGATTCGGTCGCGGCCATTGCCCAACCGGCTGCGGTGCCTCCGGTCAGTCCAACGAACTGGCGACGCGTCAACGCCCTCACGCGGTTGCGATACGGTCGATCAATCATGGTCTGGATGAGTCGTCGTGAGGGGTGAAAAGCAAATCAACTCCTGTGAAGCCAACCCCAAAAGCGTATCACACGGGCGGTCCGGCGTTCGTCCCAGCCATTGTGATCACGTAACTACCGATCGTCTGTTGCTACACACCTTGTGTTTTGTTCATCGGTAGGTGCCATCCGTCGGGCGGTGCTACCCATGGATTGAAAACAGGATTGAGATGGGCGGCGAACTTTGGCTCGTTGGATGACGGAGAGGCGCGGGCACGCTGGCATGGCAACTACGGGGTTGTCAAACGATTGCCTTCCCGCGTTACACCCGCTACCGCCGTTTCAGTCTTCGCCTTGATCGACGGAAAAAAATGAGGATTTCAGACGACTAACTCGCATCGCTTTGGCAGTCAGACGATCGACTGCAACGGACGCCTGTACCGATCAAAAGCGCCACCGCCACCAGTGAAATGGCAGACGCCTCGGGGACCGCCACGGCATGGATGTTGTCGTAGTAGACCGAGTTCGGCCAAGTGACTCCCCCACCCTGCATCGTGTAGCTCCGGAATCCCGCAATGTGCGCCGGCGTACGCAGCACGAGCGTGTCGCTTGTGAAGACCGTGTTCGGACCAATCGGGAGCTCCCCCGAAGTTGACGCCGAAGCTCCCGTCAATCCGGGGCCCTCGTACCCAACTAAAAGCAGTGAATCCGCGTCCTCGCCCCAGTCGCCCATCGTCACAATGAATGACTGAATCGGAACACTGAACTCGATGACAAATGGGCTGTTGACGCCAGCCCCACCGTCCCCGTTGAAAGGACTCAGACTGACTTCACCGAATAGAAAATCGTCGACCTTCGCAAGCGTGAAGGACGTGTTGTCAGGTCGATAAATCCGGACGTCGACACCGCCCTGCGTAAACGATAGTTCCGTGATATTTCCTATCGTCGCAGAAAACTGCTCGAAGTCGATCACGATCGAAGCTGACGCGGGAGGAGCGCAGATTGCAGCGACGGTGATCATCAGACTCAACCGCAACGATCTTGAAGAGAACGAGCAGATAGAAACCATTGGTCAAATTCCTCAATGATTCAGGAATAGGTGGAGTAGATATTTGGGTCACGACTATACCCGGATCAAGATCCGCAGTCAATTTTTGTGACTGGTAGGTGCGATCGGTAGGTGCCACCCATTTTTGATCGGTAGGTGCCACCCATTTTTCGGATCGTCGGTTCGTCGGTAGGTGCCACCCACGTCGGTACGTCGGTAGGTGCCACCCATTTTTCGCACACCGTGCGTCGTCGGTAGCGTCGGTAGGTGCCACCCATGTTTCGCACACCGTGCGTCGGTAGGTACCTCCCGCCTTTCACGGGGCAATCGTTCCATCCATGTCGCGCAGACCGTGTGTTTGGTGGCACACACTGCGTTTGGTGAAGACATGTACCAAGCGGTGTCGCTTCCTGGCGTCGCAACTACACTACGTGGCAGCGGCGTATCGAGTGATACGTCGCGACTTCGATCGGTCCGACGCGGATCGACGACCTCCGCGATTCCCCTCCATCCCATTCGAGTCCATGCCGAATCCGATTCGCGTTGATGCCCCTTTTTCTCCGCCGGTGTACCGTTGCCTAGCGCGATTTGTGGTGATTTTGCTCTGCGGTGGGTTGGGGTCGGCCCTCGCCATCTCGGGCGATCCCGCCACCGTCCTGACCGACGAGCCGCGGGTCGAGGGGGTGCGTTCGCCCGAGCAATTTTTCGGATTCGCGATCGGATCGCGTCATCTCCGCCACGACCAATTGGTCCAGTACTGGGAGCATCTGGCCGCGGTATCGGATCGGGTGACGTTGATCCCCTATGGTTTGACGCACGGCCGACGTCCGTTGATGGTTGCCGCGATCACTTCGCCCTCCAACGCATCCCGCTTGGAAGAGCTTCGCAGGTCGAGGCGGAAACTCACTTCAGGAAAACTTGAGGGGGTCCCCAACGATGCGATCACCGTGATGTACATGGGTTACAACGTCCACGGCGATGAAGCCAGTGCGGCCAACGCGTCGCCACTGGTTGCCTACCATTTGGCTTCTGGCATGTCCGAGGAGGTAACGCGGTGGCTGGATCGGACCGTGTTTCTGGTTGACCCAGCGCTGAACCCTGACGGGCTCGACCGCTTCACCCACTGGGTAAACGAAAATCGCGGACGGTTTGCCAGTGACTCATCCGACGATCGCGAACACAACCAACCATGGCCCGGAGGTCGATCCAACTACTACTGGTTCGACCTCAATCGCGACTGGTTGCCTGTGGTGCATCCCGAAAGCCAGGGACGCATTCGGCTGTTTCACCAGTGGAAGCCCAATGTGGTCTTGGACTATCACGAGATGTCGGGGAACTCGAGCTATTTTTTCCAACCAGGGATCCCGGCTCGCAACAATCCGCTCGCACCCGCCGAGAACTTCCGCCTCACGCGGGCGTTTGCGGAGTTCCATTCGGCCGCCATGGATGAGGCAGGCGAACTGTTCTTCACCGAAGAAAGGTTCGATGACTTCTACATCGGCAAAGGGAGTACCTATCCGGACCTTCACGGTGCGGTCGGCATTCTCTTCGAGCAGGGCAGCACACGCGCGCTGCGGCTGACCAACCAACGGACTTCGCGTCATTTCAAAGACACCGTTGCCAACCAGGTACGCACCAGCCTATCGAGTCTTCGGGCGATGGATCATCATCGCGATGAATTGCTTCGATTTCAGGTCGACTTCTTCGCCGATGCTTTGGCATCGGGCAAGTCATCACCCCATAGGGCGTTCGTGCTTCTTGGCACACCGGGACGGATTGACGCCGCAGCCAATCTGCTGCGACGGCACGACATCCAGGCTCACCGCCCTCAGGAACCGATCACACTCGATGGCGCCACCTACCCTGAGGATGGCACGCTGATCATCCCGTCGGCCCAGTCGCAGTACACGCTCGTTCGGTCATTGATGGAACGTCCGCAACATTTCGCGGAGAATCTGTTCTATGACGTTTCGGCTTGGCATTTGCCCAGTGCTCTGGATTTGGACCTGCGACATTTTGATTCGGATTTGCCCCCGAGCTGGATGCCTCGCGACGATTCGACACGTGCCGTGGCGGCACTGGACCGAAAAGAGAACGCGGCGGGGTATGCCATCGATGCCACCGAATTGTCTGCCCCTAAACTGATCGCCCGCCTGCTGAGGATCGGCGCCGAAGTTCGAGTGACCACCAAGACCATGACGACCGTTCATGACGGCGCCGAGACGGTTTGGCCTCACGGAACGTTTCTGGTCCTTCGCCAGCCCAACGCCAAGATTTGGGTGCGGCTGCTGGACGCGATGCAGTTGGCCGCCGAGCGTGACAAGGTGCGAATCCGACCGATCGGATCGAGTCACACGGTCGCGGGCCCCGACCTCGGTAGTGACTTCCATCGAAGTCTTTCTTCGCTCAACCCACTTCTGGTCGTTGGTGAAGGAACGACATCGGGTTCGGCGGGAAACATCTGGCACCACCTCGATACGCGCATGCAACATCCGGTGACGCTGGTCGATGCCAATCGGGTCGGGGGCATCACCCTTGGTGACTACAGCTGCATGATTCTGCCGTCCGGCGGCTATGGGGCTTGGGGCACCGGCGAATCCGAGGCGATTGCCAGTTACGTCCGCGGTGGCGGGACCGTCATCGCGGTTGGATCGGCTGCCAGTTGGTTGGCTCGCAGGGGCCTGATCAAACTAGAAGAGTCCGCAAGCACCGAGACTTCGACGGGGGATCCGGGCAGCCGCGCGAAACTTTCGGAAGCGTCGGATGGCAATTCGGCTCGCGATCCGTCTAACCCCCAGGCCGAGCCGCTATTCGCTGACGCCAGTGACCTTGCCGCACTGGAAACGATTGCAGGCGCGTTCTTCATGACGCGGATCGATCCCACCCATCCGTTGGGTTACGGATTTCCGGACAGGGACGTTCCCGTTTTTCGCGACTCGACGCTTCGCTTTCTCGCTCCAAACAACCCCTACCAAACGGCCGCCCGTTACACGGATGTGATTGCGGGGTATGTCAGTGAGCGAAATCGCGAGCGGATGCGAGGTTCGGCAGCGGTTTGGATGGAAACCTCCGGCAAAGGAAGCTTCATTGTGTTGGCAGACAATCCGGTCTTTCGCGGCTACGTCCGCTCGTCGGAAAGATTCCTCACCAACGCCATTTTGGTCGGCCCAGGCATCACGATTCCTTCGCCGCCGCCAGCAGACCGCTAGGTGTGGGTTGCGGCAACGTCGGGTTTCGCTGCAGAAATTCCTCGCGCGGGGCAACGCAGTACTCACAAGATTTTTGAACGAACGTCAGCTCGCACCAATTCTCCGCTTCCATTTCCTGAAACAGCTTTCGGAACCCGCCGTTTTTTGAATAGCCGTAATCCCGCAGCGAGAACTCCGGGAACAACCTTCGCAGCGTCACCCCGATCCTCGACAGCGTGACGGGTTGTTGGGTTGCGGTTGGGTCGGCGCAAAATGCCCAGTAGAGTTGGTCCAACAGCGGTGCGGGAATATTGCCATGGCGTGGCGCGATCCGTGGCGGCTCACTAGGCGAGTGGGGGTCCGGAGGACCTGAGGCAGAGGTTGCCGTGTTGAGCGTCGCAAGACGCACAGGCTCGAGCCGCCACTGGCCGTGCGGAAGCGGATGAAGTGAGACTTGTTTCTCTTTCGCAAAGTACTCAGCGAATGCCTTGAATCGCTTGAAGCCCAGTTTGATCTCATCGAATCCAGGATCGATTTCGAGGATGGCTTGCTTGACTCGTCCCAGAGCAGTTTCCACACCGCTGCGTTGCAACTCGGTCAGCGCCTGAAGCAGCGACACTTTGGCATGGCTCAGCGAATGGACAGAATCCACGAGCGCTCGATCTGCCCGAGCAAAGTGGATCAGCTCGTCACAGCAGCCTGCCAGCAGGCTGCTAGCGCTACGCCGGTTCGCGACGACGATCACGTAACGATCGAGTTCGCGGAGCTTCGAGATGAGCGGCAACATATCGCTGTCGCCTGACACAAGCACAAAGGTGTCGATATAGGGGCGGGTGTGTGCGATATCCATGGCATCGACCACCATTCGAATATCGGCGCTGTTCTTTCCCCCGGGGCCGCTCGGCATCACGATCAGATCGACGGCCGAGTGCAGCATTCGCTTTTTCTCTTCGCCCAACGGTCCCCAGTCACCATAAGCCCGCTTGATCAACAATCGGCCGCGGGCTTGCAATTGACGCAACAAACCTTCGAGCTGTGCGACGTGACTCGCAACGTTACCGAAGTCAATCAGGACCGCCAAATTGCGGGACTCAGTCTCCATCTGCCCTCTCGAATCGCTTCTCAATCAAACTTTCTACAAAGGTAGCTTATGAACGCGGTGTTGGCTCAGTCCCGAACCATTTCTTGCGGGGCGACCACCATCATGCCGTTCATCACCGACCAATGACCGGGAAACGTGCAAAGGTAAGGGTACCGCCCAGGCTCCTCAGGCGCCCGAAAGAAGATGCTGAACTCGCTACCCGGTGACACGATGTCGGTGAAGGAAATCACCTGCGGAACATCGGGCACGTAGTGCCTTAGCGGAGCGTCGGGATCGGCGATGTACCGGTTGGTCAGATTTCCCACCAAGTCGAGCGAATCAGGCGAGAGGAGTGCCCAGTTGTGCGGCACCACGTCAGGATTGACGAGCGTCAATCGGATCGGCTCACCGGGTAACGCCAGAAAACTCGGCGTGTCGAAACTCAGGTGACTGGTGCACTCGATACGAACTTCCCTGGCGCCTTCGATCGGGTCGCTCCAAGGGTTGGGGGTGCTTCGCGTTGCCATGGCAACGTCGGCCAAGATCGGATGTGGCCTGATCTCCTTTTGGACCTCACGGTATCCGGGAAAATCGGTAAACGGGACATCCAGACGATGGACGGTAACGAATAGCTCGGCGGTATGCTCCTCCGACGTCTGGAGATAGAGGTGAAGTTGGTTCACCGGTTGCAACTCAGGCAACTCGAGGAAAAGTGACTGGCGATCCGATGAGACGTGGGCCGAGGTAATCTCGAGCGTGTCGTGACCAGGCGTTCCCGGATGCCGCGTCGAGAATTCGGGCGACCCGTAACCCGGACCGTAGCGATAGTTCCAACACTGGGCAAAATGGCTGGACGGCTGCGATGCCGCGTCGACATCCAGAGGCTGCGAGAAAGTCACTCGAACGCCGTTGCGATGGGCGCGAACCGCAAGCGGAAGTTGAATGTCACGACCCGTGTAGCGAACGCGATGGAGGCAACCGTCCTCGATCACATAGTTGCCCCAACCGCCAGCCCCGGCGACGTAGAGTTGACCGTCTTGGGGTCGGAAGCGGCCGCGATGGGCGCCCGACGAGAACTCACCGGCCAGCGGCACGACGGCACCCTGCGCGATGCCGTCCACTTCGTCACGAAGCACGAGAAAGTGTGACCCAGCGCCATACGAAAAATGGATCATGTGGCCGTGCATCGGCCCCCAGCGCTCGCTGTTCACGTAGGCCTGTCCGCCACTGGAATTGTCCAGCGCCCGCGGTAGGTAAACGAGCGGCAACTCGGGAGGCTCTCCATCCCGCGGTCCGGGATGCCCGAAATGGGCGTTCTGTCCGGGTTTGACCAAGCCGATCATCGACGCCGGCACCCAAGTGCCTTCTGAACTCGGGATGGTGATCGCGCCGTCGGGATACAGACCCAGTCCATCGGGATTGCGAAAACCCGTGGCGATCACTTCGGCCTCCTCGCCATCGGGTGTTATCCGAATCAACCCACGTTTTCCCGTTGCGGTATAGAAAAAACCGTCCGTGTCGCGCTGCAATCCACAGGTGAAATCGTGTCCCGCCGCTGACGCCTCGTAGGCTGCAGAAAAACACTCGTAGAAGTCGGCTTCACCGTCGCCGTTGACATCATGGAGACGCGTGATCTGATCGCGCCCCAAGACAAAAATGCCATCCTCGTCGATCACCATGCCGAGTGCCTGGTGGAGCCCCGAGGCAAAACGTCTCCAGACCGCATGCGTCGAGGGGTAGTCGAGACCCGTGACTCGCCAGACGTCGCCCTGAATCGTACACACGTACCCGGAACCATCGGAATCAAACGCCAGATCACCGAGATACATCAAAGCGTTCCAGCGATTGTCAAACGGAAGACCAATGGTGTCGACCGCGTAGGGTTGCGAGTCGTCGCCATGCGCGATGGCGGTCCGAATTTCGTCGGGCCAGCGTGAAGGGCCACCCGCGATCATCGAGCGATGCGGATGCCGATCGATCGGTGCGACAAGGCGTCGAAACTCTCCATCTTCGTAAAGCGGGACATCGAGATAATCGACGTCGTCGATTCGGTACACGAATCCGACGCTGTCTTCGTGGCGGTAGAAGCCAAGGTATCGCGCCGGGGACGAAACCGGCTGACGCTTCGCCATCGGCTTCGGATCTCCGTCTGGCTTTAGCCCATGCAACAGCCCGCTGCGAACCGAGGAGAATTTGACGAATCCGTCGGTCCACCCCACCGGGTACTCGAGCGTCGCGGGATCGAAACAGACCGACATCTCGCGTTCGTCACCGATCCGCACGCAAACAGCGCGCGGTGCGGTCACCCCTCCCCCGCGAAAAACCCCGGCCTGCAGCGTCCCCAAATCGGTGAGATTCCAACGATCATCGGCCCAGTATGCCTCGTCCTGGTTTCCCCAATGGCCATACGCCTCACCGTCCAATCCCGGAAACTCGGCCAACAGTGGCGGTGTGTACGACTGGCCCCGAAAGTACTCGGCTTGCTTGGCGTAAAAGTCATAAATCCGATCCCGATTGACTGAAGCCTGCCAATTCGGCCAGTCAGAATCTCGCAGCGGTCGCCGGTCCAAGGGAAACGTCGCAGGTCCTTGAAGGTGAGCGCGGGCACGGGCCAACATCGCATCGAGCGACTCCGCGGACAACGCTTCGGATCGCCCGACGTTCAACAGAAAGTAGATCAAATCCGATTGCTCGAGCCGTGACATGGCCGCGGTCAACCCATCGGGCATCAACGAGCCGACGTCACGCTGGCCCTCGATGTCATCGAGCAAAACGTTTTGCATGGCGTCCGTTGTGGGGTCGCGAACCACAAGCCGGGTGTCGTCGCGATGAACCTCGTAGCCGCGGATCCATTGCCCATCCACCGTGACGATCGCAATCGCTTTGTACTCCGGAGCGACCGTTCGCTGTGGCCAGTAAACCGATTCAACGATCTCTTCCGGCGTGCGTTTGGTCACCAATTGCGAAAGCTCGGGACCCACCCGTCCGCCGTGGCGACCGATGCGATGGCAGTTCAAACAAGCGTATTTGGCGGAAGCAAAAACCATCGCACCGCGAGCCACATCACCTTCGGCACGAGCTTGGGCGAGGATCTCTCGAATCGCCTCGTGGGAATGCTGTAAGGTATTGCCATCGATCTCCCTGAGCTGATCGCCCTCGGATGGCTCGAGCTGATCGCCTTCGGATCGAAGGGGCGGATGATCGGTCACCCAACGCGCTCTTAGCGACTCGATGCCCTGCAAGTTTTGAAGCAATCGCAACTCAGCGTTCTGCTGCGTGTGATTGATGATCCCGATCGGCCCGCGGTAGCCACTCTCCGCAATGATCCGGAACCACTCGACGTCGTTCTCCCCTTCACCGATGGGCAGAATCTTGGTTTCGGACTGCCCCGCACCGCGGGTCATGCCGTTCAGGTTCAAGCAGTCAAGATACGGCAGCATCAACCGGAGCAATTCGGCGAAGCGATCGAGATGTTCATGGCCGTGATGCAGATTGTAGACGATGCCGATGTTGGGCAGATTGAGATGTCGGATGACCTCAATTTGATTCTCGGGTTCACCGAACCATCCGCCGTGGTTGTAGAGACTCACACGACAACCGATCTCGGCTGCGGCGGTGGCGATCGGTCGAATCCGCTCGGCTTCCGCCTCAACCCTTGCCAGCTGGGACTGCGGAGACTCCGTCGCTGCACCTCCGCCGGTCACCCACAACTGGGTCTGGATTTTGTGCCGTTTGAGAACATCGAGGATTAGCCGTGCGTGGTCATTGAGCTCCCTTGGAAACCACCAAGCCGTCAATTCAATACCGTGTTGTCGAATCGCCTCCATTTCGGCGTCGAACGACGGGATATGCTTGGGGCGATAGTCGTAGGCAAACTTCTGAAGGCCCAAACGCCTGAGCATTTCGGCCCGCTCTTGCGGCGAGCGGTCGCGGTCATCAAACGGCACGATGCACCACGCAACAAGGTTATCGCGATCAAAAATCGCATCCCCACGAGGTCGTTCGTCGGCGGAGCATCGGTGGGTCCAGGCGGTTGGGAGCATCCCCACCATCACCGCGAAAAACATCAGGCGTGGGGCCGGGCGAACGGGGGCCTGGCGAAAGGGCGACTGCATGATTCTCAGCTTTGTGTAGGGTGAGACGGGCTACTACTGAGGCAAGACGGCCTGGTAGCTCGCACCGATTCCCAGTGGCAATCCGAGCTGCCAGTAAACGACAAGAAACAAAGTCCAACAGACTAGGAAGGTGACGGAATAGGGAAGCATCATCGACGTGACGGTGCCGATACCGGTTTGCTTGACATAGCGTTGGCAGAACACCACCACGAGCGGAAAGTACGGCATCATCGGCGTGACGATGTTGGTCGTCGAATCGCCGACGCGATAGGCGGCCTGCGTGAACTCGGGCGAGATCCCCAGGAGCATCAGCATCGGGACGAAGATCGGCGCCAACATCGCCCATTTCGCGCTGGCAGAGCCGACCAGCAGGTTGACCCCAGCGGTCAACAGAATGATTCCGACAATGATCACAAACGCCGGTTGGCCCTCGAGTGCCGCGGCACCTTTGACGGCTAGCAGAACACCCAAGTTGGAATCACGAAACGCGGCGATGAAGAGGGCTGCAAAGAAGACAAGGACGAGGTAGTAGCCCATCGACTGCATCGCCTTGGTCATCCCGGCGATCACGTCACGGTGGGTGGTGAACTTGCCTGAGACGTATCCGTGCACGATGCCCGGAATCACAAACAGGAAGAAAATCAGCGGCACGATCGCGGCGATCAACGGCGCCGGGGGTCGCATCGACGTGAGCGATCCGTCGGTCGCACGAAGCGCCGAATCGCTCGGTAAAGCCCACGCGATCAACAAGGCGACACCAGCCAACATGGACGCCAATCCGCACACCATCGCGAGGCGATCGCGACGCGTCAGCGGCTCCATGGGCGGAATCTCATCGGGATCACCATCGATCGCCGCGGTCGCCAATTTCGGTTCGACCACGAGATCCGTGATGGCCCAACCGACCGCGATGATCAGTACCGACGAGGCGGCGGTAAAGTACCAATTGCAGAGCGGGTTGACTTGGAGGTTTGGGTCCAGAAGCGTCCCTCCGGCTTGGGTGATTCCGGCCAGCAATGGATCGATCCCCGAGGGCACAAAGTTCGCGCTGAATCCGCCCGACACGCCCGCGAAGGCGGCGGCAATTCCCGCCAGCGGGTGTCGCCCTGCCGCGTAGAACATCAGACCTCCGATCGGAATCACCAACACATAACCCGCATCAGCAGCGGTGTGACTGACGATCGCGACGAGGATCAACATCGGTGTTAGCAGCGCCGTCGGCGTGATGTCCAACATCGATTTGAGGACCGCATTGATGAACCCCGAATGCTCGGCAACACCAACGCCCAACAACGCGACCAGAACCACGCCCAGGGGATGGAAGGTGACGAACTCTTGAACCATGTTGGCCAGGAACTTGGCAAACTGATCGAGCGTTAGCAGGTTGGTGACCGCGATTGCCTCCTCCTTACCTGGAACCGTCTCGGTAAAGGCAATTCCCGACATCAGAGCCGAAAGGCCCCAAACCATGAGAATCCCGATCAGAAACAACACCGCCGGATCGGGCAGCTTGTTGCCTAGCCACTCCACGCCATCGAGGAAGCGGACGATCACTCCGCGGGGCTGCGGCGATTGGACAGTTTCCATGACACCGACCGGTGGGGATTTTGAAGGCGGCCACTCAATCGCGGCTTGAGGCAAAGGCGATCAAACCTCAGACGACCCGAGAGTGTAACACGAAGCGAAATCGCTTTTGTGGATCCGACGCGTTTTGCGAAAGCCGTTCGCTACCAGCTCTCCGGGTTCCCTTCCATGACCGTCCCCATCGTCTCACGTAGTTTGATCCACGCGATCTGGCGATCCACTTCACGAGCGATCCGCTCGCCGGTCGATTCGAGCCGCTCGAGACGACTCAGTTTGTCGCTTCCGACGGGGGCCTTGTCGAGTTCGACGGCTTTTTCCCTCTCGGACAGGAGCGTCGCGGACAACTCGTCATCAGTGACTGCCAAAGCGTGACGTTGGTAGGCGAGTTCCAGGTCGATCAGCGCTCGTTCGACTTCCGCTTCGATCTGCTCGCTCCGGATCTGCCTGAGCGTGCCACACTGGTCTCGACGGTGACAGAGATCCGCGTCATCACTCGAGGAGTGCAGCGCTAGTAGCGGCTTGACCGCCAAGGCGGCCGTGAGACCCAGACCGGGTTGCTGAGCGGCGAGCAATTGGCGACCGGCGGGTAGAGAATCACCGGTCAACGAAGCACAGAGAATTCCGATCGCACGCAAATCGGCGCGTCGATCCAGCGCGATCGCACGAGCTTGCTCAGCGGTGGGAATGGGGGGATCGGCGTCCGCAGCGACCTGTGAAAATGGCATTGCCGTGATGTCGTCCATGGCGATTCCCTGCGACGGAGCGCCATAATGGTTTCGACCCGACCAACCGGTCAGCTCCGCCAAGCGAATCCTTGCCTTGGCCGCGGCCGCGGTGGCTTGAGCGAGTTGATCGGTCAAAGTCAGTCCACGCCGCTGCCACTGCACAGGGTTTCCATCCTGCAATCCCAGCTCATCGGCTCGTTGGGCCATATCGCGGAGGTCGTCCGTGACCGCCTGAGCCTCTCGCAGCAACAGAGTTTGCTCTCGCAATCCCTCGAGTTGGGCCACCAAGACGAGTGCCTCAGCGGCGGAGGCCGACCGTTGATGAATCGCCAACGCGCCCAGCACGGCCTGCATGAGTCCGACTTGGGCGCACTGCTGGCGATTGCCACGATCCAGCGATGCACCTAAGGCTCGCCGCTCCTGATCGAGCAGGTTGGCGATCCCCGAGCGGGCGGAAGCGGCCTCGCGAATCGTCACCCGATCCCAATCCCGATGCTCGAACTCTGCACTCGCACCTTCGCTAGCATGGGTCGATCCGGGACAAGCCACCATCCAGGCCAATGCGACGAAGTGAATTAGTCGAACGAAACGCATGACGTGCACACTGATGGCATTCTCCATCGCGACCACCATCCGTGGCGATCACACCCTCATCGATGTACATCGTGCGATGCGGCAGGTGCGGACCAGCGGCAGTCGGATCTTAACGGATGATCCGGTGGTGACGACGGCGCGGGGAGGGTGACAGATCCGTCGGGCGATCGATCCAGGGGTCGGATGCCATGGACGGTCGGCATCGATGGCGAACAAATGAAAAATGTGGTGACGGCAATCGCTAACGGGTAAACTTGTGATACCGCTGGTGGAATCACCCCCCTCAATCGCTTTTCGCGATCCCTCCCCGCACCCCGACGTTACCGCGAGTAAGCCCATGGACCGACGTGTGTTTTGCAAGACCGGTATGACCATTGCCGGAGGTGCCGCCGCCTGGTCGAACGGTCTCTCACCAGCTTCGGCCGACGATCGATCGACCGAGGTCGTGACGACCCAGCCGAGTGTGACACGTGGGCGAGTCCGCCAATCGGTCATGGGTTGGTGCTTTAACCCGATGCCAGCTTTGGAGTTGGCTCGACACGCCCAGAAAATTGGGCTGGTCGCGATCGAAGGCGTGTCGCCCGACCATTACCCCGCGATCCGCGAACTTGGTTTGGAAATCTCGCTGGTGGGCAGCCACGGCTTCCAACAAGGACCGCTCAATCCCGATCATCATCCGATGGTTGAGGCGAAGCTCCGCGATTCGATCGATTTGGCAGTGAAGTTTGGCGCCCCAAACGTGATCACCTTCACCGGCATGGCCCAAGCGGGGATCAGCGATGCTGCGGCGACGCGGCACTGTTTGGATTGTTGGAAACGAGTCGTACCTTACGCGGAGGAAAAAAACGTCAATTTGGTGCTCGAGCATCTCAACAGCCGCGACGATTCGCACCCCATGAAAGGTCATCCCGGCTATTGGGGCGACGATTTGGAACGCTGTGCCGATCTGATCCAAGCCATCGACTCGCCGAACTTTCGCCTTTTGTTTGACATCTACCACGTGCAGATCATGCACGGCGACGTGATCCGCAATCTACGCCGTTATCAGTCGATTGTGGGGCATTATCACACGGCCGGAAATCCGGGCAGAGGCGAACTAGACGAAACCCAGGAACTTAACTATCCCGGAGTGATTCGGGCGATCCTCGAGACGGGATATCGCGGTTACGTCGCTCAAGAGTTCATTCCGACATGGGAAGATAAAATTGCCTCCTTAGCTCACGCCGCTAAAGTTTGCGACGTCTAGAGGAATGAGCAGTCATTCGGGAGAACTCGGCGGCCGGCAAAGGTGTCAAACACGTATCTCGAAGTGAAAGTATTCCGCTGCTCTACCCCTGGCCATCATGAACCCGTTCATGCCTTCCTCGCCGCAACCCGCCCCGAAAGAATTTCGGAGGATCGGATTGCGCCCGACGGAGTGCCGCCCGGTCGTCATTCGTCGAGCGATGGCACGTTCGGCTGCGCCGCTGGCGGATGACCTTCTGCGGGCCGCCGACGACAAGGCGGTCAAGTTGTTGTCCGAGGTCGTGCTCATCGGCTACCGACTCCTTGACCCTCGGCGTCGCACCGACGCGCTACATCGAATGTCGCTCGGGCGAATTCACCCGCAGATGGTGATCGAGTCGGCGCGTCTGGCGCAGCTCGAGGGTCGCGGACGATCGCTTTCCTGGATCAAGCCTGCCGTGACCTTGGAACCTGCGCTGCTGGAGGGACCGACCGGCAGGGTAGACGATGAGTCGCTCATGGAGTCGCTGAGCGCCTTTGGCCGTTCCAGCCACGGCTTTCACCATTTCGATTCGGCGCCACCCTGGAGTGCCTCACTCTGCAGCAGTGACCTGCTCGTCGATCGACCGTATCAACGTCGTCTGAGGTGGGCGCGATCTCGTTTGATCACTTCGGCGAGTCGAGTCACGTTGGCCCTGGCGATTGCTGTCTCACTGATTCTCATCTGCTATCCACTTCTCGCGACCCGGCGATCCGCGGGTACAACCGGCTCCGCAACCTCGGCCGTGATTGCTCCGCCGCTGCTTGCCGAGGTGGCCCGTGCTTCGGTTG
>JBGTCJ010000052.1:0-3687 GCA_041748895.1 Pirellulaceae bacterium | reverse complement strand
AGTTTGTGCGCGAAGACCTGGCCGCGACCAGGCGGCGTCATCGGCTGGACCAGCCCGCCCGATTGTAATTTCTCCAGCACCGCCAGCACCGAATCGAGATCCGGCAGATCGTGCATCCGCGAGGCTCGCGTGCGTAGCTCGCCAATCGTCTGCGGGCCGCGAAGTAGCAACTCCGTCATCACCGCGGCCCCAGCGGCGTCGACGCCGAGCCACTCGTAGGCGACGTGCCGGTATTTCGCGACTCGGCCGCTGCCCTGAACCTCCCGCGCCGCTCCGAGACTGCGGAGGCCATCGAGTGCCAGCAACACGTCGTCCTCGTCAAGGTTCATCTGCGGGGATCGATTCGACTTTTGGTTCGCTCCCGCAACGATCCCTGCGATCGACAATGGATAATTGTCAGGTGTCGTTTTGGCCTTTTCGACCAACACGCCAAGAACTCTTCGCTGAACGCGGTCGAGTGGGGTTGCGCGCGTCGAGGATACGGCGGTTTCGGGTTCGGTCATGAGCGGTCGCCTCTCGGTTCGATCAAAAAAGAGCATCTCATGATGCCATCAGAAGGCTTCTCATGATGCCATGCGGCCAAGCGATCGTGCAGGGGATGGAGACGGATCACCGTTAGCGGTCGTGGATCGCTAAGCCGCGCGCAGCGATTCAACCAAGGGCATGCGAACGACGCGGGCCACGGCCACGACCCCGGCGAGGAGACCGAGCAGCGCGATCGCCACGACGGCGATCATCGGCGCGATCATCGCGGGCTGCGATTGTCCCGAGAACAAGTACGGCGCAATCGCTATCGATGCGCACAGCAGTCCACATCCGATGCCGAGCAAAAGCAGCGTCGCCGTTTCGAGCATCACCAAACTCGCCAGCCGGGCCCGCGAAAATCCCACCGCGCGCATCACCGCCAGTTCGCCGCGACGCTCGAGCGCGCTGCGGAGCTGCGCGATGGCCAAACCGATCGTGCCGAGCATCAATCCCAACGCCCCCAAACTCTGAAATGTTTTCAAGTATGTATTTTGAACGGCCATCAATCTCGAGAGGACCGTCCGCGTATCGCGAACGTCCATTCCGATGTCTCCCAGACGCTTTTCGAGCGCAGCCGAGGCCGCTGGAGGATCGTCGCTGCGGATCAAAAAACTCTGAAACCCACTGATGGATGGAAAGAGATGTTCAAAGTTCGCTTGGCCGATTAGGAGGCTGCCTTGGAGCACCGAGTTAGCCAGCAGTCCGACGACGCGAAAGTAGATCGGATGGCCGCTGTGCCACTCGAAGGCACGTACCTCGCCGACGCCGCCTCGCATCTGCAAACTCCACATCGCGGTGTTCTGGTCGAGCACCAAGGGTACCGGGTCGTCCTCGGTCCCCACGGCGAGCGTTTCGAGCATCGTCCAGGGCGATGCGTCGTCGGTGGCGCCTCCGGCGGGTTGGTCAACCGCGGCCCATTCAAAGGTCGCGCCGTGTGTCGTGTCGGCCATCGAGGGGGAGATTCCCAACACGGTCGGCTGAATCGCCTGGTAAAGGTTGTTGCAACTCGCGTCTTGCCCGGCTCTCACCCGCAGCGGAACGATCGTCGCGCTGGCGAGCGCCGTGTGGTCCGGTCCGAGCAGTTCCCGGCGGACCGCCGGGTCGGCGAGATCGCGGTAGAGCGGTGTTGCGGTCGAAGCGATCAGATCGAAACCGCCGACGCCCGAATCGGTCGGTCGCAGTTGGAATGCACTCATCGAGATGATCAGAAAGGATGCCACCGCCATCAGGCCGATCGACAACGTGCTGCGAAGCGGATTCCGGCGGGGATTGCCCGCAGCGACTGCGATCAGCGAAAACGATTGGTTCGAAGCGGCCCCACCGCGGCGCGCGCGACTGAGTGATCCGTGAACGGCGATGAGTGCGGCGGCCAGCAGCAACATGCCCGACCCGACGAATGCGCCCGCTTGCGCCAATCCGCTTCCCCGCATACCGAAGATCAACACGGCGATGGCGACGACGGCAATCGCGACGCTCGCGTAGCCAAACCAACCGCTTGAAGATCGCTCTTGCGGTGATCCTCGCCGCGCCGTTTCCGCAATCGGTGGTTCAACCTTACCGCTGAGCAGCGCCCGCGCCGGTGACCGCCGAAGCTGACGCGCCGTGACCAACAACGTCAGCCAAGAGACCAACGCACCGGCGGCGGCCCCGATGACCAGGCTGAGCGGGTTCGCATGAAATTCCAAGAACGGGACCGTCACCGCGCCGACCCACCAGGAACGCAGGGCACCGAGGACCGCTGCCGCGTAGCCGAGCCCACCCAAAACTCCGAACACGATGCCCGGTAACGCGACCCACATTCCCTCGCGAACGGCCAGCCGAGAAACGTCGCGGCCGGTCCAGCCTGCTGCCAGCAGCACGCCATATTCTTTGGCCCGCTGCAACATTCCGAGTCGGAAAAGAAGTGCGATCAGCAAGATAGCGGCAAGAATCACGAACGAACTCAGCGACAGGAACAACGCGTCGAACGGCGTTGTCCCTCTCGACGCATCGAGTTGCTGACGGCGGATCTCGATCGGCTGCCATCCAAGCTGCTGCCGGATCGGGGAGAGCACCGCCAACAGCTCTCGGCGAAGCTGCGTCTCATCAGCCACCGACGTGGCGGGGATCCGGAGCGACGTCGTGTCGCCGAATCGGCTTCCGAAGTATTGCCGTCCATCGGCCAACGGCAGGAACGCTTTTGGGGTCAGGCGATGTTCGGTCCAGTAGCGATCGTCCTCGGACTCAATTTCCCGCTCAAGTTTGAACGGCAAATCCCAGTCCGAAATCGATTCTTGGTCCGTCACCCCCGGGACCGTCGGGGTGAGATCGGGATCGTTGTAGATCGTTGGCGGTTGGTCGAACTCGGCTGGTCGCGTGCGTCGGTAGGGACGCGCGGGTTTCGTGATCGGCACGATTTCACTCAGCACCGCGTCGAAGAATCGCTCCACTTCTCGGCCGTTTTCGACTTCAGGTTCGAAGTAGGCAACTCGCAATCGGTCACCGAGGTTGGCCTCCAACGCATCGGCGGCCCAGCGGTTGAGGACGATCGGCGTCGGAGAACCCGGCTCGCGGGGCCGACCCGAAGGCGATTGGTCGGCGGGCAAGTCCGCGTCACCAAACTCGAGTGGTAGCGACGGCGACGAATCGATCGCGGTGATCGTGCTGTAGGGGACCGAGGCCGTCGGTGTCCCGGCCGAATCGACTTTCTCGATCGCGTTGGCGAGATACGTCAAGGCCGGAACCAGTCCGCGGTCTGCGAATTCGTCTTCGATCGCCTTGGCTGCCGTCGAGGGAATCAGCAATTGATCGCTGGTGACGTTGTAATAGTCGAAGATCACCTCGGCGGCGGGGCCCTCATCCCCGAAGGACTGCGTGACCCGCGAGAGAGTCAGTCCAAAATCGGCGAGGTCGAGATCGAGCCCGTCGATCCAGGGGGTGCTAGACCCTTGGGCGTCGGCGGTAACCAACAGGAGGTTTGCCTGACCGTCGCGCTGCAGCGTTTCGGCGATCGTCTCGCGATTGAGAAAGGCAGACAACGGTTCGACCTGGCTGGGTTGAAGCGCCAGCCGCCCGAGCCCACGGTTGTCGATGATCGCGACGACGTTTAGGCGGGGAATACCTTCGGTCTGCGATTCTCGTCGACCCAGCGGACTGTCCGCCGGTACCGCCTGCTCGCTGGGC
>JBGTCJ010000051.1:0-2827 GCA_041748895.1 Pirellulaceae bacterium | reverse complement strand
CGGTAGCCGTGTGGGGTTGACATGAGGTTGCGGCGCAACTTTTCGCTTTCTATTTTTGCTTTCCCGCAAATGCGGTACCCAGTCGCCGCAGGGCGGATTTCCAGCCCTAACTTGTGCATCAGCCAACCGTACTTGACCGTTGAGCTGGTAACCTCACTATTGAAGTGCGAGTCGGGCCAAGGCAAAGTGACCGCGAATCAGCGCCCGTTAAACCAATTGGTCCAGCAAGTCCTCGAAAACCCGATCACCCACCGCTGCGATATCTGGGCAGGCCAGAACGCAAGCCGGCCCCACTTGGTCGTTGACTACACATGTTCGACAGGGTTCAGCGCCGGACCGTACGACGGTAAAAACTCCTCGACCGCGCGATCCCCACGCTCGCGGGCCCGTTTCGCCGGCTTCTGACAGGAAAACCGCATGGCTTTGAGAATCCGACTAACGTGTTCAAGGTCGTACTGCGCATCAAGCTCCTTCTTGATGACCCGGGCAACGCGTTGGCACGTCCACAAATCGGTCGGGAGCCCCACGCCATGGCACCACGAAGCAGAATCGCCTGGAGCCGTCAGCGATCCTGATCCCCTCGGCTAGATGTAGCTTCATCGGCCCCCGCTCGACTGAGCGTACTTTTGATTGAGTGCCTCGAGGATTTCCACCGCCAACGTGTCGACGCTACCGGCGCTGTTCGATAGGACAAACACTCCGTATCGGCCATCGTCGGTGAAGCCAAGGTACGTGCTGTAGCCTCCGGTTCCGCCGTTATGCCAAATGACTTTCGGCAAATTTCCGCGCTCAATCGAGTGAATCCAGTTCATCCCAATTCTCATGTCGGCCCGAACTAGCTCTTCATGCGATCGCTGAATCGCGGCGTTTAGCGGACTGGAGAGGCGGCCCACGTTCGCCTTGAGAAACGTCAACATGTCACGGCCTGTTGAGCGAAGGCCCCCCGCGCCGGCGAGATGGTCTGGTAGCCGCCAGTCGTCGCTTCGCAACGCAATCATCACCGGGCCAAGCCTGAGCGTCGCTCGGTATTGCTCGCGCAATTCACCGATCGGCTTAGGGTCGCCCGAGACCGCCGTGTCGTGCATGCCAAGCGGACGGCAAATCTCGCTGACCACAAGACTCTCGAAGTTGGTTTGGCTTTGAGTCGCAAGGACGAATCCCAGCAGACCCACGGCGAAGTTCGAGTACAAACTCCGTGTGCTGGACTCGAATTCAAGTTCGGTGGTCGCCAGCGCCTCACGAAAAGCAGACTCGCTATAGTCGCGATACGGGTCACCGCCGAATAGGGAACTGAATGCACCAGCGAATCCGGTCAAGTTCGCCGGCAATCGCGGCAAGCCCGATGAATGGGTTGTGCAGTGTTGCAGCGTGACCCCGCGAGCCGCCGGGGACAGCACCCAGCCATCCGGTAGTAGGTCAGCAACGCGGTCGTTGAGATCCAGAACTCCGCTCTCAATCCGTTGGGCAAGGAGGATTCCGGTGAAGACCTTCGAAATCGAGCCAATTTCAAACAGCGTGTCTTGATCGGGAGGCCGGGAATCACCCAATCGTCGTGTTCCAAACCCAAGCAGCACCTCTTCGTTCCCAGCAATAGCGCCGACGACGAGCCCCACACGCCCGTGGCGAGTGAAGTCAAGCTCGATCTGCTGTCTCACGATTTCGGCGAGGCGACTGTCATCTTCGACGGATCGCGACACAGCCACCGGCGCGGAGCCGACACGGATACCCGAAAACCACAGCGTTGGGATCCCCAAGCAGATCAGCAACGTCCCGGTCACCAATTGTTGGCGTCTGAGACGCCGCCGCCCATCGGCAGTCGACGCCGCTGCCAGGGCGGCACTCACCGTTTCCGCGTCGGTTTCTTGATACTCACGGCGACTGGCCGAGAGCGTGGTCCAAGCACCGCTCAACATCCAAAACAGCCCGACGGCCGGCAGAATCCATGGGGCGCGCCAGTCGCTGAACCAAAGGGTGGCCAATCCTACGAAGAACCAAAACGGGCCACTGAGTCGAGCGAGGTGTCTGCTCCATCCGAAGCCAGCGCGTAGGCTCGCCGTCGCGGCCGCCAATTCTTCCGCAGATGGCTCGCCAGCCGAACTGGCCCGGTCACCGCGCGCAGCGACGATCAACACCAAGAGCATGAATGCACCGGTGACCGACCACAACAGCCCACAGAGCGGCAGGAAAAAAGGAAACCAATCACTCACAACGCAAACTCCTCTGGCCTGGCGAAGGCATGGAGCCCCTGTCTCACAATCAGTCGTTGTCCTCAAATCTACTCGATGCCGCAGCGCAAGAGCGAGCAACGCCAGTCCGCTCACCCTGAATCTCACGGGGAGTTTTTGGGTGCGTTCGGGGCCCAGGATCGAGGTCGAGCTGCTCTTCTCGTCGTTGGCGACCGCGTTCGTTGGGTTCCAAAAGTAGGTTGGAAAGTTTGGCCGTGCTGGGGAAGCTGCGGAGATGCCCAATCCAAACCATACAAGCCGTAAGCGCAAGCGACCGGACCTTAGGAGCCGACAGTCCGCAGGCTCGCGGCTAGCGGCTCGTCTGGCGCTGGCGGCCGTACGCGTTTGAATCGTACTAGCCGAAAGCGCTAGCGACCGGACCTTAGGAGCCGACAGTCCGCAGGCTCGCGGCTAGCGGCTCGTATGGCGCTGGCGGCCTGATGCGGTTGAATCGTGCAAGCCGTAAGCGCTAGCGACCGGACCTTAGGAGCCGACAGTCCGCAGGCTCGCGCCTGGCGGCTCGTATGGCGCTGGCGGCCGGGCGCAAGCGAATCGTGTATGACCTCGACCTTGCGGCTGATTGCCTCAGCATTTACGTTTAG